>CANCPC010000018.1 GCA_947379965.1 Flavobacteriaceae bacterium
TCCTGTAACGTTTGTTCTTTCTACTCCTGAAGGCAATGTCCAAATGTAAGACACGGCATTAGCAGCAGTAGCTGTTAATTTAAATGGTGTATTCGTTCCTGCATACAATCCTACCGCAGTTACTGCTGTAGTTGGAGTAGCTGAATTGTTATTTGTAAGAACTAAAGCAGATGGAGTAGTTGGTAAAGCATTTACCGTTACTTGCACTGATTTTCTAGGTGTAGATTCTAAACCACCTACTAATTGAGTTACATAGTAAGTTTTTGTAGTTTTCAAAGCTGTATCAGTAGTTCCTGAAATAGGAGCAGTTGCAGGTTTTATATCAGCATAGAATTTTAAACTTGAAGATCCAACAATATCGCTAATTTTTGTTCCAGCACATACACTAAATGAATCAGGAATAACTTCTGAAACAGTCACAGTAGCTGAATCACCTGCAGTACAAGGAGAAGTAGCCGTAACGGTGTACGTATATACTCCTACGATTCCTGTAGGGCGTGACCAAGTTCCGCTAGCATCGGCACCTGTTAAAGCAGCAAATAAATCAGCATCTGAAGGACTTTTTCCTGTAGGTACATTTAATGTTGCGTCAGTTCCAGCATTAGCAGCAGCCTGAATAGTTACAGCTACTGAAGTTCTGTCTGTACCCTCAATACCTCCAAGAGTTTGTGAAACATAGTAGGTTCCGGTGGCCAAAGCGGTAGCAGCACCTAAACCACTTCCGCCAGATGCTTCTGCATACCATTTAAGAGCAGAGCCGGTAGCCACTAAATCAGCCACTGTGGCACTACCACAAAAAGTTTGAGCATCTGCCGTCGGGGCAGGGATTGTAATATCTGCCGTTAAACCTGTTGGCTGTGTCAACACATAATTCGCACTTTTTGCTCCAGTTAAAGTAGAAGTAGAAGTAACTTCTTTTCCAGTTCCAGGAGTAGCATCCGCAAAAGTTCCTGTTAGTACCAAAGTTACATCATCGGTATTTATAACTCCTGAGAGTGTTCCAGTTATATTTGCTGCATCATTTCCATCATACGTTTTAGATTGAGCAACAGGGGATGTTATTGTTAGATTTTTTTGGTTTACCGTTAATGGCTGAACTACATTCGTAGCGTCCTCAAAACTGATGTTTCCAACCTGTGAAGCCGAAATATTTGTAGAACCTGCTCCCACAATAGTTACTGTATTCCCAGAAACTGTAGCAACTGCTGTATTTGAACTGGTATAACTAACAGGTAATGTAGAACTAGTCGTTGCAGTCAAATCAAAGGCTGTATCACCATATGTAACTGGAGTTAATGCGCTAAAGGTAACGGTTTGAGGTGTCTTTGAAGACTCGTATGCCCCCAAAGTATAGCTCCCTCTACGAGAAACACCTAGTATATCAGTAGTAGGGACTACAGAATAAGTATATATTAATGTAGGAAGAGCGCTGTAAGTTGCGGGTACAGTCCCTGCAGTGGTTGTAATGGCTGGTGAAGTCCCACCAATTACATTAAATTTGGCGGCACGCATACTGTTATAGTCGGTAGTGACATTAATACCTAAATAACCGGCAGTGGCAGTAGGTGTCTCAAAACTCATATCAGCAGTTCCTTTGCCATTAACTGTATTGATAGCAGTTAAAGTTAAATCATTAGAAGCAGTTCCAAGGCTACCATACACTACCCCATTTACGTAATTAACAGCAGAACTTGCATACAAATCCGCTTTTGTATCGCCTGTTACAATACTGTTTACAATCAAACCAGTACCATCAAATTCTACTGATGCTTTTCCTGTACCAGTTGCGTTATTTGCAATTGTTGAATTCACAATTTCAATACCACCTAAGGCTGTATTGAGTGATTTTGAACTAATTGCACCTCCTTTGGTTGCAGCACTGTTATTGTAAATCAAGCAGTTTGATACTTTAGCCATTAGATAACTTGAACCATTACCAGCGTATATGGCACCACCTTCCGTCGTTGCATAGTTGTTGCGAATTACAGAGTTAGACACTGTACCGCCAAATTTGTTGAAGTAAACAGCACCATAACTAGTCGAACCATAACTATCTTCTATCAAACATTGATCTACAATGGAACTAGAGTTAGTTAACATTACTACACCAATTGCTGATTTAATTTTACGAACAATACAACGTTTCATTGTACCTTTAAGACCAGGATCATTACTCGTCGGAATACTTTTCGGTGTTCCCACACTGATTGCACCACCATAAATACCATATTTAAAATCTGTAAAGGTCACTCCATTTACTTCACCACCATTGTCAATACGAATAAGTCGTTCTCCATCAGTAGTTCCAGCGTCAGCATATTTAAACCCTGCTCTTCCTGTTATCACAGTAGCATTGGTCATTTCCCAAGGTTCTGCAACACCATTAGCATCTAAATCAGAAGTAGCACGAGCATTTAGGTCTATAGCACTTTCATCTCCGGTGAAACCACCATATATTTTACCAGTAGTTAATTGTGTACCTATTGCAGCAACACCTACAAATGCGTATGTGCCAGCAGCAAAATAATAAGTTGCAGTGCCATCGGGTGCATTAACGACAGGAATGGTCGCGGTCGAGTTATTGGCTAAATAAGCTAAATTGAAATTATCTGTTGTTATAATTTGGTCAGGTGCTATATTAGCGATGTTACTCCATTTTGTACTTCCAGCAGGACGCACATAGTATGTTGAATACGCATCACCAAAGTTTGCCACCAACGTTCTATCTGCAGAGGCAGTAAATGTTAGTGTTCGATTTACAGAAACAACGGTACCGTTTTCTGTCCAACTTACAAAACGCTTACCATCTATAGCGGTAGCAGTAAGAGTAACTGTTGCATTGCCTGCATAAATTCCTTCACCCGATACTGTACCATCTGAGGTAGCAGCAGTTGCACCAATGGTACAGATAGTCGTAAAACTCAATTGTGATCCATAAGAAGTACCAACACCATTGGTAGCATAAGCTCTTACATAATAGGTGGTACTACTAGTCAAACCAGTAATTGAACCACTTCCACCTGTTGTTTTTGTGCTTAAATCAATTGTTGGAGTTGAAGTAGTACTCCAAACGATTCCAGTTTCAGTAATTGTTGAATAACCATCAGTTAAATAACTGACACCTGATGTTGCAGTAGTTCCTGTAATAGCAGATACGGCAGTAGTTGTAACCCCAACAGGAGCAGTAGCTACAATTTCATAAGTAATGGAAAATTGAGTTGCAGCTGTATTGTCATTGCCTGCTCCATCTTTTACGCCAGCGGCAGCAATGTCAACCGTTACTGCACCTGCTGCAGTAGGCATAATTTTAGCTGTAAACACCTTACCGCTCACAGCTGTAATTGCCGAAAGTATTCCATTACCTACAGTTACATCAGCAGCTGAAAAACCAGTTACGTTTTCACTAAAGGTAAACGTTACAGGAATTGGTGATGTAGAAGTTGGACTTGTAGCTGAAGAGCTTATAGTTACGGTTGGAGCAGTACCATCGTAATTATAAGCTCCGATTGTATTACGAGCAACGCCGTTTATATCGGTTGATGGCGCAGTAGCAGTAATTGAAATTGAAACAGTACCCGTTCCACCAGCAAGCGAAGGAAATGATCCTGGTAAAGTCAAACTATTTGAATAAACATTAGAAGCATTAGATGAACTTGACGTAATATAATAGTTTGCATTTTTAATTTGTGTTTTCAATGCATCGGTATAAGTCGTAACATCAGAAATAGAATTTCCTACTGCACCCTGAAAGGCGGTAGGGTTTTTGAAGTAAACAGCCGAAAATGTATTATCAGCAATACCACTAGTATTATTATTATTACCCGTTGAAGGATACAATGTACCAGCACTTGTTCCATAAACATTATTTATCATATAATTTGTTGCTGCAGTTGCTCTAACTTCATTAATAGGATCTGATAATGAAATCGTATTAGCAATTACTCCACTATTGACTAATTCTATAGATGCTGAACCTGCAGTTGTCGTCTTATTATTAACAACTGTACAATTCACCACCTGAATTCCTTTTAGAGCTGTACTAAATGCATCACCACGAATAGCCCCACCATTCGTACCAGCGGTATTATTATGTATCGCACAATTTTTAACTACCGCATCAGTCACTATTGCAGTTGCTGTTGATCCAAACCACACTGCCCCGCCATAAGCTGACACTATATTATTTCGGATAACTGAATTAGAAACTGTTCCACCATATTTGTTCATATATACAGTACCACTACCTGCTACAAGTCTCGAATCCTCAATCAAACATTTATCTACGATTGAATTAGCATTATTCAACATAACTATTCCATTTCCCACGCCCGACCCTTGTGATGATTTAATTTTTCTTACGATACATTGAGTCATTTTACCCGCTTTGGCCGAGTTTAATCCGTCGGAAGGTGTTGAAGTAACTTCCCCTAAGATAATAGCTCCATTATTTCCACCGCCACTTAAATAATAATGAAAATCAAAAAAAGTAATTCCGTTTACTTCCCCATTAGTACCAGTTACAGCTATGAATCTAGAGCCAGCACCACTACCACTATAATTACCATTCGCAACGGATGTAGTGAAAGTTACCACATTAGTAAACTCCCACGGCTCCACAATACCATTGCCATCCAAATCCGAAGTCAAGCGTGTTGTCAAATCAGAAGTTGATGTTTCATTTCCTGAAAATCCACCATAAATTTGACCTGTGGTTATGCTCAACAATGCATTGATATTATACGTACCCGGTGCAAAATAGTACGTATCCGCACCTGTTGCGGCTGCATTGATGTTTGTAAATGCAGTGATTGCATCACCCGATGCCAATGTTTTGATGGTTGCACCAGGAATATTATTCCACGCCGTGGAATTACCATTAGGTCTGACGTAGTACGTCGCGCCATTTACAATCAATCCCATCAGTAGGAATACCCATACCGCTAGGATTTTTGATAAATAATAAGTTTGTTTCATAATTTTAAAGTTTTTAATAGATTAATGTTAATAAAATTGGTTTTAAGTGTCCAAATAAATTAAATGCAGAATTAAAAACAATAATGATGATCACAATTTTAATTGTAAACGTTTACAATTACAGTTTATTTACCGTAAACGATTGCAAAAAATATAAAAATAGGGTTCAATTTAATTTAATTCTTATTTTTTTGAAGTAATGTTTTAAATATATATTTACTGAATACGGAAATTATAGCTACTCAATAAATTAAGATATAGTTTATAGAAGAAGTAAGTTTACTTCTAAATGTATCTTTAGTGACTTTACATAATTGGGAAAAGAAAAAAGTGCTTATTTCAAAGAAAGTGGGCGGTCGTGTTCTTTATTTTCGAGATGATGTTTATGCGAAGTTGAATTAACCAGAATGTCCCATTAATGATAAAAACCCACTATATAGTGGGTTTTTTTGTTATCGTTACAGTATGAATTGGATTAAGTTATATTAAATAGAATAAAATTTTTAAAGTCCCCTTTCAAGTCCCCTTTTGAAACAAAAAATCCCTAACTACTTAATTTATAAGTGATTAGGGATGTTTTTTGTGGTGCCTCCAGGGATCGAACCAGGGACACATGGATTTTCAGTCCATTGCTCTACCATCTGAGCTAAGGCACCATGCTTTCGCGGGTGCAAATATAGAATGATTTTTAGTTTATACAAAACAAATATTAAAAAAAATCAATTCGTATCTTCGCCACTTTAAATTAAGATTATGATTCTAGCCATTGATATTGGAAATTCAAGAATTAAAGCCGCTGTATTTGAGGAGTATAACTTTTTAGATGTTTTTATTTTTTTGAAAAAGGACCTTCAAATAAATCTTCAAAATATTTTGATAACCCATCCCAAAATAAAAAATATAGTTGTTTCGGCTGTTTCAGATCTCGAAAAAGAATCTTTTTCTAGTTTTGAAAAGAGTGTAAAGATTCATTTTGTGTCACATAAAGATAAATTTCCGTTTCAAAACCAATATGCAACGCCTGAAACTTTAGGAATAGACCGAATGGTGCTTGCGGCAGGAGCAACGCTGCAGTTTCCAAAACAGAATCGATTGGTTATTGATGCCGGGACTTGTATTACCTATGATTACATCGATGAGAATGATAATTATTTGGGAGGCGCTATTTCCCCAGGATTGCAATTAAGATACCAATCCTTACATGATTATACGGCTAAACTTCCATTATTGTCATTGAATGCTCCTGAAAATCGAATTGGAACTTCTACTTTAGAATCAATTCATTCGGGGGTTGTAAATGGCTTAGCTTTCGAAATAGATGGTTTTATCGATGCGTATAAAGAAAAATATTCAAATTTTATAATAATTTTAACGGGAGGAGACACAGAATTTTTGGCTAACCGATTAAAAAATACCATATTTGCCAATTCAAATTTCCTACTTGAAAGTTTGAACCAAACCTTTCAATATAAAATCAAAAATGATTAAAAAAATTATAATAAGCGCTTGTTTACTTTTTTCATTAGTATCTTTTTCACAACAAGGAACATCATCCCCATACTCGTATTATGGGATAGGAGAGGTTCGATTTAAGGGTTCAATCGAAAATAGATCCATGGGAGGATTAGGTGTTGCTCCGGATAGTATTCATATAAATTTGGAAAATCCAGCGGGTTATTCGAACTTAAAATTGACGACATTTTCATTGGGAGGAACGCAGAGTTATACCGGATTAAAAACCGATACTAATACGGCAAGTGCGCAAAGAACCACTTTAGATTACATAGCTTTAGGTTTGCCTTATGGGAAATTTGGAGCCGGATTCGGATTAATTCCCTATTCTTCTGTTGGTTATAAAATACAAAGTAACTCTACAGATGCGACACAAGCCAACAAACGTTTTGATGGTTCCGGTGGTTTGAATAAAGTTTTTTTAGGATTGGGTTATTCGATACTTCATAACTTAAGCATTGGTGCAGATGTACATTATAATTTTGGAAGAATAGAAAGTAATAGTTTGCAGTTTATGCCTTATGTGCCAATTGGCTCTAGAGAATATAATTTGGCCAATTTATCAGGTTTTAATTTCAATTTTGGGATGATGTATCAGACTAAAATCAGTAAAAAATTAAATGTATACAGCAGTTTAAATTACAGTCCTGAAAGCACGCTTAAATCAAGTAATATTAGAGATATTGCTACGGTGAGTTATGATTCGGCTTTTAATTTATCAATTGTTGACGAACTTGAAAATTTAGCTACCAAAACGGTTTTGAAATTGCCTACCAAAGTGTCTTTTGGAGCAGGTATTGGTGAATCGGGAAAATGGTTAGTAGGCGGACAGGTTACCTTGCAAGACAAAGGGAGTTTAAACAATAATTACAATACTGCAGACAATGTTGTTTACGGAAAACAACAAAAATTTAGCCTTGGAGGTTATTATGTTCCTAATAATAAATCATTTTCAAGTTATGCTGAAAAAATCACCTATCGTGCGGGTTTAAAATATGAAAAAACAGGATTAATTGTCAATTCGAAATCTATAAATGATGCAGGTTTAACGCTTGGAGTTGGATTACCAATTATGGGTTCTTTTTCTAACGTAAATGTTGGTTTAGAATTAGGAAAAAAAGGAACTACAAACGCGGGTTTAATTCAAGAAAATTATGCGAATTTGATGGTGAGTTTTTCTCTTAATGACAAATGGTTTGTAAAAACAAAATTTAACTAGAAAGATTATCTTCAATCAATTTTTAAATTTGTGTAGCTTTGTATATGGCTTTACTAAAAAAATACAAAATATTTCAGCTTGTCACGGTTCTTGCCGTGACACTGTTTTTTGGGTGTGAAGGTAATTTTAAAGACGTTCAAAAAATAAATTTCTCTGAGTTTGTTCCCAGTGGTGATGCTGATCAGGTAAACTTAAAATATACCGATTCAGGAAGGATTACAGCCGTTTTAGTAAGTACAAAAATGTTAGATTTTGCCACTGTAGGCTTTCCTTTTACTGAATTTCCTAAAGGAGTTCATGTTTCTTTATATGATAAATCTGGAAAAAAAACCATTGTAAAGTCGGATTATGCTGTTTCGTATAAAATGACGAATATCATTGATTTAAAAGGGAATGTAAAAATTATTTCACAAGACGGACAAACGCTCGAAACAGAACAATTGTACTTTGACCAAAAAAACGATTGGTTTTTTACTGAAAAAAACTTTAAATTTACAGACCCAAAAGGGGTTTCAAACGGACAAGGAATCGATTTTAGCAAAGATTTTAAAATCGTAAATTCACAAAAAATTGCTGGTGAAGTTTTATCTGCCGAATAAATGCTAAACAAACTATGAAATACTTAAAATATACCCCTTATCTTTATTTTATTATTGGCGCCGTTTTTATATATGACGGATTTTCTAAATGGAATGATTCAACTGCAGATCCAAAAGTGAGTTTTTTTATTGGAGTTCTGGCTATTTTTATGTTTTTCTTCCGAAGAAGATTTGCCAAGAAATTAGAAGACCGAAATAGTAAGTCCTAATTATGGAAATAGGTATAATAATTGTTTGTTTAATTCTATGTGCCTTTTTTTCGGGTATGGAGATTGCCTTTATATCTTCGAACAAAATTTATCTTGAAATAGAAAAAAAACAAGATAATTTTCAATCTAACATCCTTACAAAACTTACCGAAAAACCGTCTAAATTTATTGCCGCCATGCTTATCGGTAACGATATTGCTTTGGTTGTTTATGGGTTTTTTATGGGCGATTTATTAATGGGTTGGATTAATTCATTTGGATTTCATCTTTCGGATTTCTTGAATTTACTTCTACAAACGGTCTTGTCTACCTTGATTGTTTTGATAACTGCGGAATTCTTGCCTAAGGTATTTTTTCAAATTTATGCCAATAATCTCATTAAATTTTTCGCGCTGCCGGCCTATTTTTTTTATGTGCTTTTTTATTTTATTTCCACTTTTTTTATGTGGGTTTCGGATTTTGTTTTGAAGAAATTTTTTAAAACCGAAGGCGATTATATTCCGTTGTATTTTAGTAAAGAAGAACTAGGAAATTACATCACCGAGCAAATGAGCACGGTCGAAGATCATGAAGAAATGGATTCGGAGATTCTCATGTTTCAGAATGCCCTTGAATTTTCGGGTGTCAAAGCCCGAGATGTTATGAGCCCTAGAACCGAAATTGTAGCAATCGAGCTTTTCGATTCGGTGGCTGAGCTTAAAGAATTGTTTATAGAAACGGGTTATTCTAAAATTGTGATTTATCAAAACTCACTTGACGATATAATTGGTTATGTGCATTCCTTTGATTTATTCAAAAAACCAAAAAGTATCAAGTCGATTTTAATTCCAGTTGAATTTGTTCCCGACACGATTTATATCAAAGATGCAATGGATTTGCTAACCAAAAAGCGTAAAAGTGTTGCCGTTGTTCTGGATGAGTACGGAGGAACGTCAGGAATAATAACTATTGAGGATATTGTAGAGGAACTTTTTGGCGAAATTGAAGACGAACATGATTCGGACGAAGAGTTAATAGAAAAAGAACTTGGGGAAGGTGCTTATGTTTTTTCAGCTAGGCTAGATGTTGAATATTTAAATTTAACCTACAAATTGAGTATTCCCGAAAGTGATTCATATACCACTCTTGGTGGTTTTATTGTAGATTCAACGAAAGAATTCCCTCAAAAAGGAGATTTTATTACCATAGGAATCTATCATTTTATCATTGAAGAAGCTACAAATAAGAAAATCGAATTGGTGAAAATGACAATAAAAGATTGATTTTTTTTGGGAAAATCAAAATTTCTTGTAAATTATAACGCGACTAGTATAATTATTAATTAGATAATTGTATTTTCGCAAACTGAATATAAAAATTAACAACAATAAAAATGGCAGTTTTAGCAAAAATTAGACAACGTTCCGCTTTAATGATAGTAGTTATTGCATTCGCATTATTTGCATTTCTAGTACCAAGTCTATTTGATAAAGGGAATTTTGGTAAAAAATCAAATGATGTAGGAAGTATCAATGGAAAAAATATATCCTTTGATGATTTTAGAATAAAAGTAAGTAATGTAGAAAAAAGTGGTCAAGGAATCTCGGCAACTGCTGCTGCAAATAGAGTTTGGGATCAAGAGGTTTCAATCGCTTTGCTAAGTGCTGAATTCGATAAATTGGGCTTAAGAGTTGGTGAGAAACACATTATGGAAGTTTTGAAAGCAGATCAAAATATTGGAAAAAATCCATTGTTTTTGAATGCTGCAGGACTTTTTGATGAAGCAAAATTCAAAGAATACTTCAAATCAAATCCTCAACAAGCACAAGTTTTAAAAGACAGAGAAAAAGATGCAGAGCTTAATGCAAAATATCAAATTTATAATACTTTGATAAAAGGGGGACTTTATACTACAGAAAGTGAAGGAAAATTGAAGTATGAAATGGAAGCAAATAAAGTGAGCTTTTCGTATGTAGCAGGTTTGTACTCCTCTATTAAAGATAGTGATGTAAAAGTTTCTGATGAAGAACTTGTTGCTTTCATGAAAAAGAATGAGAAAAAATACAAAGCTGAAGAAACTCGCCAAGTGAAATATGTTTTGATTGAAGACAAAGCTTCGAAAGAAGATGAAAACGAAATTAGAACTAAAATTAACGCATTATTGTCTGAAAGAACAAAATACGACGAAAAAACAAAAACTAATGTTACCGAGCCAGGTTTTAAAGCTGCTTCTAATACATCAGAATTTGTGAATTCAAATTCAGATATTCCTTATGATTCTACTTATATAGCTAAAAAAGATTTACCAGCTGTTGATGCTGATAAATTATACAACTTAGCTCCAGGAGAAATTTACGGACCTTATATGAATGGAAAATACTTATGTATTTCTAAATCATTAGGAAGAAAAACAGCTGTAAATGCAAAAGCAAGTCATATCTTGATTAGCTATGAAGGATCAAAAGTTCCAAATCAAAAAGAAAAACGTACCAAAGAACAAGCGAAAGCAAAAGCAGAAGCATTATTGGCTCAGGTGAATGCAAATCCACAAAGTTTCATGATGTTAGCTTTTACAAATTCAGATGATCAATCTGCCCAACAAGGGGGTGATTTAGGTTATTTTGGTCCAAACCAAATGGTAAAACCTTTCAATGATTTTGTTTTCAATAATCCTATTGGAAAAGTTGGATTGGTTGAAACTGATTTTGGATTTCACATTATCAAAATTGCGGATAAACAAGATGGTATTCGTTTAGCTACTATTGCTCAAAAAATTGAGCCATCTGAAGCTACTTCAGATAAAGTATTTACTCAGGCAACTAAATTCGAAATGGATGCAACTGAAAAAGATTTTGATAAAACTGCTGCGGCTATGAAGTTGACAATTGCTGCTCCCGTAACTGTAAAAGTTATGGATGAAGCTTTTGGATCATTGGGTAACCAGAGAAATATTGTAAGCTGGGCTTTCGATAACGATAGTAAACAAGGTAGCATAAAAAGATTTGAAGTAGCAAATTTTGGTCACGTAATTGCTAAAGTGGAGAAAATAAACAAAGCTGGATTAACTGCTCCTGATGTTGCAAGACCCTATGTTGAGCCAATTGTTAAAAACAAGAAAAAAGCCGAGTTGTTAAAAGCAAAAATGACGGGTTCTTCATTAGATGCTATTGCTAAAGCTACGGGTTCAACAGTTCAACAAGTTACGGATGTAACATTGCAAAACCCTGTTTTAGCAGGTGGTGTTGGTCAAGAACCTAAAGTAGTAGGAAGTGCTTTTGCATTAGCTGCTGGTAAACTTTCTGCTCCAATCGAAGGAAATACAGGAGTTTATGTAGCTAAAAGCATAAGCGTAGTAAAAGCACCAGTTTTGAAAAGCCATGCTGAATATGTTGCTAAATTAAAAGCTCAAAGTGATAACGATGGAAATAGAGTTCTTCCTGCATTAAAAGACAATGCTGAAATAAAAGACAACAGAAAGCAATTTAATTACTAAAATTAAATTTTTCAAAATAGAATAAAGTCCCCTATCTAACGATAGGGGACTTTTTTTGTAACTGTACGTAATTTAAATTCAATTACTTAATGAATTAAATGTAGCTATTTTGTCATTGACAAATGGATACACTTGAGTAGTATTAAGATCTGTCCTATTTTTATAAAATCATCTCTTTGTATGATACTATATTTTTATATCCTTTTCTCTCGAAATAGCTAGTTGGATTTTCTTCTGATACTGCTAAAACAAAATCACCACCCCAAGCTCCAAGACTTTTTATTGAGCCATTAAAATCTGGGAATAAAGATTCTTTTATGGTTTTCCTTTCTAAAACAGTACTCATTTTATCTTCATGCTTTTGTAATGCTAAAGCAAATTCTAAATGGTTTTTTGCATTTAAAACTTCAGCAGTAATGTCATCGTTTTCGGAGATTATTTTTGCTAAATCTCTTTTTACATTTTTATAATAGGAAGCGATGGCCGATTTGCTATTTTGTTTTTTATCAAGGTAAACAAAAAACAAATTTTTAGCGAATTGGGGGTCGAAAGTCACTTTTTCGACTATTGGTTTGCCATTCTCTAAATGATACAAAACAGGAAAGTTATTTTGTGCGCAAGCAATGTCGTATCCGCTGCCACCAAAACTATTATTTAGCAAAACATAAGCATCAATTTTGATCCATTGTGCAATATTATTGATCAAAGTCGATGAGGTACCCAAACCCCAATTCCTAGGAAATGTGAGTGTGGTTGTTACACAATAACCTTCAGAATTAATTATGTAATCAGGATTTAGTATATAGGCCTCTCGAAGAATTGCTAACAAAGTGTCTCGTACTGATGCCGTTTTTTCTGTTAATTTTTTAATAGAAATTTCTTCAAATGAAATACAATCTTCAAACCAAAGGTTTCCATCAAAATCATAACTTTTCCAAGTTATTTCTTGATTACCACCATTTTCGACAATTAAATTCTGGCCAAATTTAGTAGGTAAAGCGAATCCTTTGGCACCATCAAGTACCAGATATTCGCCCGTTAATAAAAGTTTTCCGTTACTGTAAAATTCTTTTTTCATAGCATTCGCCGGGAAGGCTTAAAGTCGCAAATATTTTTTAAACGACTAATTTTAATTAAATAGCTGAATTAATCTGTGCAATCAGTTTTGAAACATTGATTCGGCATTTATATTTGTTTTCTTAAATTTTCAATATATTCAACAACGGCGCTGTGTGAAACAGTGTGATGCTTAAAATGTTTTTGAATCAAAATACGTTCTTCTTCACTAGCTTCAAACTGGTTCAGGATATTATTCAAGTGCATTTTCATGTGCCCGTCTTGAATTCCTGTTGTTGTCAAGGAACGCAAAGCGGCGAAATTTTGTGCCAAACCCGCTACGGCTACAAACTGCATTAATTCTTCAGCTGAAGGATTTTCTAACATTTCTAAAGAAAAATGAGATAAAGGATGTAATGAAGTCAAACCGCCAACAGTCCCTATAGCTAAAGGAACTTCCAACCAAAAAGTAAAGATTCCATTCTCTATTTTGGCATGAGATAAACTGGTGTAGTTTCCATTTCGAGAAGCATAGGCGTGTATTCCAGCTTCGATGGCTCTAAAATCATTGCCAGTTGCAAGAACAACTGCATCGATTCCGTTCATAATTCCTTTGTTGTGGGTTACCGCTCTAAAGGGTTCGATTTCGGCGATTTGTACCGCTTGAATGAATCGCTTGGCAAATGCTTCGGGATTCGGAATATGTTTTTCGGCTAAATCTTCAATTGGACAAGAAACTTCGGCACGAACTGTACAATTGGGAACATAATTCGAAAGGATGCTCATCACAACTTCAATGTTTTTTTCTGTCTCTGAAAAAAGATCATAAACCGAAGCTTCTTCTTTCAAAGTATTTGCAAATTGTTCTAAACAGGAATTAATAAAATTCGCACCCATGCTATCTTTGGTGTCAAAAGTAGCATGAAGTTGAAAATAGTTTGGTAGTAAATTGGTTTTGTCTTTTAGAACAATATCCCGAATTCCACCACCTCTTTTTCTCATGTTTTTGGTAATATTTTCGGTTTCAGCAATAAACGTAGCCTTAGTTTGTGCAAAAAAAAGAGCCAGTTTTGATTCGTCGCCATTGAATATAAAGTGAACTTGTCCTATCTTTTCGGTATTGATTACGTTGGCTTTAAATCCGCCACGTGTAGACCAGTATTTAGCGGCTTTTGATGCTGCTGCCACCACGGAACTCTCCTCAATGGCCATCGGAATACTACTGTATTTTCCGTTTATTAAAAAATTTGGTGCAACACCAAGTGGAATATAGAAATTGCTGATTGTATTTTCGATAAATTCGTCATGCAATTTCTGTATTTTCACATCGGTATTCCAATAGGTTTTTAGCACTGATATCGCTTCGGAAGGGTCGGTGAAATATTCTTTGGCAATCCAGCTTATTTTTTCTTCTTTGGATAATTTTGAAAATCCGGCAACTGTATTGTTCATTATCAATTGATTATAAAATAATAAGTCGTAAAGATACGTTTTTAGCTGTTTTATTTGAAACGAAATAGGTTTCGTTATGAAGTTTATTTCAATTTTCTTTTAATATTTAACATTTTAAATGTGAAATAATTGTAAAATATTCACTAAAATTGATGGTTTTTATATTTAAACATTTCCTATGAATACAAATAAAATTACTTTCTTGTTTTTATTTCTTTTTGTCTGCGTTTTTGGACAACAAAAAATCACTGTAGAAGCCATTTATACTGGAGCATTTAGAGCTAAAGGAATGGATGAATTACAGTCGATGCGTAACACCAATCAATATACGGTTTTGAATTCGGATGCGGCTTCTAGAAGCAATCAAATTGATTTGTTTGATTTTGCAACCTTAAAAAAAGTATCAACCTTGATCGATACAAAAAATCAATACAAGTTAATAGGTGGAATAGATAGTTATACTTTTAGTTCCGATGAAAAACTGATTTTGATTGCCAATACTACTAAGAAAATCTACCGTCATTCCTTCACTGCTGACTACTTTCTATATTCAATTGAAAATAAGGAATTATCTAAAATTCTGGAACAAGTGCAAGAACCTACGTTTTCGCCAGACGGAAAAAAGATTGCTTATGTAAAAGAAAATAACCTTTATGTTTATGATATTCCTTCGAATTTAAATACCCAAGTCACTACTGACGGAAAGAAAAATTTTGTAATCAACGGAATTACCGATTGGGTTTATGAAGAAGAATTTTCTTTTGTTAGAGCTTTTGATTGGAGTAAAGACAGCAAAAACTTAGCTTATATTCGTTTTGATGAAAGTCAAGTTCCTGATTTTTCGATGTCGATATACAGCAAAGATTTATACCCAAAAACAGAGACTTTTAAATATCCGAAAGCGGGAGAGAAAAACGCTTTGGTTTCTTTGCATTTGTATAATTTAGATTTAAAAGCAACAAAAAATGTGGATTTGAATCAATATAATGATTTTTATATTCCACGAATTAAATGGACTAATGATGCGAATATTTTATCAGCAAAAATATTGAATCGTCATCAGGACAATTTAGATTTATTGTTTGTTGATGCAACAACTGCCTCCACAAAAGTAGTTTTAAACGAAAAGGATAAGTCCTATGTTGATTTTGTCGATACCGATAATTTGACTTTCTTGAAAGACAATAGTTTTATTTGGACTTCAGAAAAAGACGGTTTTAATCATATTTATGTATATGATAAAACCGGAAAATTAAAAAATCAGGTTACAAAAGGGAATTGGGAAGTAACCTCTTATTATGGTTTCGACGAAAAAACAAATACTGTTTTTTATCAATCAACCGAAAATGGTTCTATAAATAGAGATGTTTATAAGATAAATTTAAACGGTAAAAACAAAGTGCGATTGTCACAAAGTGTTGGAAATACATCGGCTACTTTCAGTCCAAATTTTCAATATTATATCAGCACCTTTTCAAGTGCAAACCAAGCAACGCTATATTCTTTGAATGAAACGAAGTCCGGAAAACAAGTACAAGTTATTGAAGATAACCATGAATTAGCCAATAAATTAAAGGAGTATAATTTACCCCAAAAAGAATTTTTTGTTCTTAAAACGGAGAAAGGGAATGAGCTAAATGCATGGATTATGAAACCAAAGGATTTTGATCCAACCAAAAAATATCCAGTTTTTATGGTTCAGTATTCTGGACCAGGTTCACAGCAAATTACAAATCAATGGGGAAGTTCAAATGAGTATTGGTTTATGATGTTGGCGCAACAAGGGTATATTGTTGCTGATGTTGACGGTCGTGGCACTGGTTATAAGGGAGCCGATTTTAAAAAAATAACCTATAAACAATTAGGTAAATATGAGGTCGAAGACCAGATTGACGCAGCAAAAGTAATTGGAAATTATCCCTATGTTGATAAATCCAGAATAGGAATTTGGGGATGGTCTTATGGTGGTTTTATGTCGAGTAATTGTATTTTGAAAGGGAATGATGTTTTTAAAATGGCTATAGCCGTTGCGCCTGTTACCAATTGGCGTTTTTATGATAGCGTTTATACAGAAAGATATTTGCAAACTCCTCAAGAAAATCCAACAGGTTACGATGATAATTCACCAATAAATTTTGTAAACAAATTGAAAGGTAAATTTCTTTTAATTCATGGTTCTGGAGACGATAATGTACACTTACAAAATTCGATGCAAATGATGGAATCGCTTATTCAAGCTAACAAACAATTTGATTCGCAGATTTATCCAGATAAAAATCACGGAATCTATGGTGGAAAAACAAGAATTCAATTGTTTAATAAAATGACTAATTTCATCAAAAATAATTTATAACTATCAATAACCAAAACAATTAATATGTCGGAAACTCAAGTAAAAACAACGCATCCAAAAGGACTTTGGGTGTTATTTGGAACAGAAATGTGGGAACGCTTCAATTTTTATGGAATGCGAACCTTATTAGTTTTGTTTTTAGTGAATTCTTTAATGATGAAAGAAGAAAATGCTTCTTTAATCTATGGAGGTTTTCTAGGGTTATGTTATTTAACACCAATGTTAGGTGGATTTATTGCCGATCGTTTTTTTGGAAATAGAAACTGTATATTATTGGGAGGATTGATGATGGCAATTGGTCAAATGTTTTTATTTACTAGCGCCAGCTTATTTTCATCAAATTTGAGTTTTGCTACAACAATTATGTATTGTGGTTTAGGTATCATTGTTTTTGGAAATGGTTTTTTTAAACCAAATATTTCAAGTATGGTGGGGAGTTTATATCCAAAACAAGAAAAAAGTAAGTTAGACACCGCTTTTACGATTTTTTATATGGGGATAAATATTGGTGCTTTTCTAGGGCAATCTATTTGTCCTTTGTTAGGAGATGTAAAGGATACAGGCGGTATCAGAGATATTCACGCTTTCAAATGGGGATTTTTGGCTGCATCTGTTGCAATGATTATAGGTACAGTGGTTTTCTATATATTAAAAAATAAATATGTTGTATCTCCAGAGGGAAGACCTCTTGGAGGATTGCCTTCTAAAAATAGTGCTTCTGATTTTGAAGAAGGAGAAGCGCAAAAAGCTAAATTTTCCCAATTATCATTGATAATTGCGGGAATTGTATTTCTTGCTTTAGGAGTAGTAGTTCATTTTGTTTTCGAACAAAATTTAATTTATACTTTAATATATTCTAGTGGTTTAACATTAGCTGGATTAATAATCTCTGATTCTTCTTTGACAAAAATAGAGAGAGATCGAATTATTGTTATTTATATAGTTTCATTTTTTATTATCTTTTTTTGGGCTGCTTTTGAGCAAGCAGGATCTTCATTGACATTTATAGCGGATAATCAAACTGATAGAAGCTTTTTTGGTTGGCAAATGCCTGCTTCGATGGTTCAAATTTTTAACGGATTATTTGTGGTTGTTTTGGCACTACCTTTTAGTTTATTATGGGATAAATTAAGGGCTAAAGATAAAGAACCAATTTCCCCAGCCAAATTAGCAGTTGGTTTATTACTAATTACGGTTAGTTTTTTTATGATTGCTAATCAAGTTAAAGATCTTGGTAATTCAGGACTTTTGGCTGTCAAATGGTTAATATTATTGTATCTATTAAATACTTGTGCTGAGTTGTGTTTGTCACCAATTGGATTGTCATTAGTAGGGAAGCTTTCGCCAAAGCGTTTTTCCTCCTTATTATACGGAGTTTTCTTTTTATCAAATGCTTCGGGTTATGCGTTGGCTGGGACTTTAGGATCGATTATGCCAGCAACCGGGGATAAATTTATAAAAGCAAAAGAGTTGGGAATAGATTTACAAGGTGTTTTAGATAAAAAAATAATACCAACAGATGAACAATTAAAACTTTTGGAAACCAATCAAATTAGTAATCATAATCCAATTTTCGCTGGATTTGAAATTCACAATCTCTTTGAATTTTTTATGGTGTTTGTAATATTAACAGGACTTGCAGCCTTAATTTTGTTTGCATTGACGCCTTTCTTGAAAAAAATGATGCACGGCATCCGATAATATGGAATCCAACTTAACGATTGATCAAATACAAAATTTTAAAGGGAAGTACCCCAAACAATTGTGGTACTTGTTTACTGTTGAAATGTGGGAGCGTTTCTGTTTTTATGGAATGCGTGGTGTACTAACGTTTTTTATGGTCGATCAACTTTTCTTAAAAGATGAAGCTGCAAATTTGCAATATGGAGCTATTCAAGCTTTTGTTTATGCTTTTACCTTTATTGGTGGAATTTTTGCTGATAAAATTTTAGGATTTAGAAAATCATTATTTTTTGGGGGAATAATTATGATTATTGGGAACCTATTAATTGCATTTTCCCCTCAAACCATGTTTTATTACGGAATTGCGTTTTCAATAATTGGCACAGGATTTTTCAAACCAAATATCTCCTCAATGGTAGGCGAATTGTATCATGAAAATGATAATAGAAGAGATGCTGGGTACGGAATGTTTTACGCGGGGATTAACGTTGGTGGACTTTTAGGGGGTGCTTTATGTATTTATCTAGGAAAATATTATTCTTGGTCTTTATGTTTTCTTGCTGCTGCAATTGTCATGATTTTAGGATTATTCACTTTTCTTTTTACTAAAAAACATCTTGGACCTATTGGGAATTCTCCCTTGTTAACTTTGTCCGAATCTAAAAGAAAAACAAGAGAAATAGCTGTTTATGTAGGTTCCTTGCTAAGCATACCGTTTATTTACACCATGGTAATCAATACGGATTATACCGATTTTTTCATGTATACCATTGGAATAATTGCTATAGGCTATTTTATCTATGAATTATTGAAATTAGGAAATGCTAGCTTGCAGAAAAAATTAATTGCTGCTATCTCATTTATCTTTTTTTACTTTTTGTTTAATGCTATATATGAGCAAAGTGGGGGTTCCTTATCACTATTTGCAAAAGATAATTTAAGTAGCAATCTACTTGGTTTTACAATCGATCCTAATGTTGTTAATAATAGTTCCAACACGCTATTTGTGATTATTTTAAGTCCAATAATTGGTTTGTTATGGTTGTGGCTTTATAAAAAAAAATTAGAACCTAATACTTTGATAAAGTTTGGTATTGGATTTTTATTCCTTTCAGCTTCATTTTACATTTTTTATTACACTAAATTTTTTGCAAATTCAAGCGGAATTACTTCTTTAAATGTGTTTACTTTAGCTTATTTTGTAACTACAATTGGGGAACTTTGTTTAGGGCCAATTGGAATGTCAATTATAACTAAATTGTCTCCAAAGCGATTATTTGGAATGATGATGGGTCTATGGTTCTTAGCTAGTGCCTTTGGTCAATTGGCAGCGGGTAAGCTAGGAGCTGAAATATCTCGTTCTAATCATGGTGCAACTTTGGTATCTAAATTACAATCCTACACCGAAGGATATTATCAATTAGCAATTTATGCTCTAGTAGCTGGATTACTTTTGATATTATTTTCACCATTGATTAAAAAATTAATGCAAGAAGTCAAATAATTTTTTTAATTTCGGCATTGTTCTTGACAAGGATAAATTTATAATCATACAAACAGGAAACATAAATTATTTAGTTTCCAAAAAAAAAAAATCATGGGTAAAAAGACATTTATAACACTATTATTAATTTTAGGTTCTTTTGCAATGCAATCGCAAGAATTAGTTTGGCAAACGGACATTAATAAAGCCATGACAATTTCTAATAAGACTCAAAAACCAATGTTGCTTTTCTTTACAGGAAGCGACTGGTGTGGATGGTGTATTCGTTTGCAAAATGAGGTACTAAAAACTCCTGAATTTGCTGCATGGGCAAATAAAAACGTTATATTGGTAGAGCTTGATTTTCCAAGAAGAACCCCTCAAAGTGATGCTATAAAAAACCAAAATGCGGGTATACAACAAGCTTTTGGAGTGCAAGGATATCCTACTGTTTGGTTTGCAACTGCAAAACAAAAAGATGGCAGACCTAGTTTTACAGGTTTAGGAAGCACCGGTTATGTAGCTGGTGGGCCTAAAGCTTGGTTAGCAGTTGCTGATGGTATTCTGAAGAATAAATAAATTTTTTATTCCATTCTATAAAATCCCTTTTCGGCAGTTGCGTGAAAAGGGATTTTATCTTTTATACATGTTGCTTTCCATAGCTTGATATAGGACCTATAATTAGTAGCATCGGCAATAACAATTTTTGGTTTTTGGTTTTCGAATAGGCGTTCCAAATTGATTTTGGGGGATTGAGTTAGAACTAAGATATCTGGGTATGAGTTTTGAGGATAAACTCCTAAACTATCTAAAATTAATATCTTATTTCCTTTGAAATACATTAGATTCTGCATTTTTTTTGTGGTTTTCAAATGACTGAAATTACCCATTAAATAATAATTTAGATTTTTGTTTTTATAGGCAGTTTTTAATAAGGTGTCATTGGAAAACAAGGTAACATTTTCTCCTGTTCTTTCTGCAATTAAGGTGCTTTTTTTTACATTGAATACCACTAACTCCTTTTGGTTTTTAATATTCCAATGGGTTTCAAAATAAGTGATTTGTAAAATGAATATCGAAATTAAGACTAGCATTATTTTTTTGAAACTTGGTCTTTTGAACCAAATTATAGTTGTAATAATCAGAAAGTTCGAACTCATCAATAAATACCAGTTAAAAGGAATGTCTTGAATGATAAATTGCTCCACTGAAGCTATCGAATTGATGATTTTGTCCAAAATATAGATGCTCCATTCTAGTGATTTTGCAATAATAAAAGGAACCGTATCAAATGCTGCCCATACCATTACCAATACCCCTAATGCCATAATAACGCTCAAAAAAGGAATTACGGCTAAGTTAGTAACAAAAAACAAACCTGGAAATTGATGAAAATAATAAATACTCAAAGGGAAAGCACCAATTTGAGCAGCAAAAGAAACCGTTAGAATTTCCCAAAAGTAATTTATAATTTTGTTCTTTGGTTGCCAAAGCTGAGCCAATAGGGGCTGTAACCAAAGAATAAAAAACAAAGCTACATAACTTAATTGAAAACCCACATCAAACAAAAAGGAAGGCTGAAATAGTAAAATTAGTAGTATAGAAACAAGTAACGTATGATAAATATTTGTGGTTCTATTTAAATACATTCCTATTGCTACAAATGAAAACATCACAACTGAACGAAGTACTGATGGTGCCAAACCAGCTATTATTCCGAATGAAGCCAACGAAACTAATATGATAATTAATTTGACAATCGAACCCATTCGGTTGTTTGGAATTGGTTTTAAAATAAAGGTGACAAATAGCAAAATAAATCCAATGTGAAGTCCTGAAACCGACAAGATATGAACTGCTCCAGCATATTGATAATCCCGAATTATATCAGGAGAAATATCCTGTTGTTGTCCTAATATTAAAGCCGCTGCAACATTAAGTTCATCCTTACTAAATTTGCTTTTCTTTAGATTTTTAAGAATTTTTGTTCTCAGAGATGAGGAGTAATACCATGCATCTTTATTTATTATTGAACCTATTTTGATATTCGATGCATCCGTATAAATTTGAGCATAGATTTGGATGCCTTCGAGATATTTACTGTAATCAAATTGGTTCGGATTTTTGGCAGAGGTGTTCTTATACAAACTTCCGTCTATAAGTATATGTGTTCCTATTTCGAAAAGTTTAGTAAGACTGTCTTTTTGAATGTTCAGTAAGATTCTACCTGTGCTTTTGGTTTGATCAATTTGGTTTACAATTACGATATATCTATCGTTGTAACTAGAATTTTTTAGTTTTTCCCTGATTACAACCGAGACTAAATGAGGTTTTTCAAAAATGTTTTTGATATGGATGTAGTTTGTCTTTTGATACGAATTTGTATTTATAATTTGAGTAGTTGCACCAATCCCAATAGAAAGAAGGGAAGCAGTTAAACCAAAGTAAATTTTATTTTTAGTGTTTTTTCTCGACCATAAATAGGCAAACACAAAAGCTAGAATTGAAGTGAATAAAAATGTAAATACAGTTTGAGGTTCGGGTTTTATATAATAGGCGATTAGTATGCCTATAACAAACCAAATTGATATTCTTGCTAATGGAAATTGTACTACATTCATATTTCTAATAAGTAAAATAATATCTCATAAATTTACTTTTTTATTCATAAAGACAATTTTAATTGTAAATAAAAACTTATTTTTTTAAATATTTTATTTTTGTTATCTACTTGCTAATTAGTGAATTAATGTTTTTTGTGGTTTTTTTTTGATTTTTGCCCCCAATTACATACATGTTAACGATTTATTGAATTTTTCGTCAAAATAATAAGTTGATTGGTGAAATTATTAATTGTTAGCTTATTTGAATTATGATCTTTTAAAGTTGTAGTTTTAGACTTACATAAATATTTTTATTACCTAAAGAGGTAGTCTAAAAAATCACTTTTATTGAATATTGTAAGATAAAAATAAGAACCTAACAAAGAAAAATGCCTATGAAACCTTTTTTTCAACAGACAATAAGAAATATTTTGGTTTTGGCTTTTGCCATGTTTTCTTTATATACAAATGCTCAATCTGATAGGTATTGGAGAGGACAGGGATCATCAGATAATATATCAGATATCAATAACTGGTTTGGTATTTCAAACCCAAATTCAGGCGATAATCTATATTTTAACAATACAATTGGTGGGCATAATTTTGCTTATTCAGACTATGGTGCTGGCTCCTATTTCAATACGATTAAAACCTTTTCAGGATCTGGTATATTTCAATGGTATGGAGATAAAACGTATGCTAATATTTTTGAAAATAATAATAGTTCAAGTGTATTCAATATTTTATCTCATGTTTATAATAGGGCAAATACTGATTTTGAAATAAATCCTATTGGAAGTGGTGGAATTACTTTCTTGAGTGGTTCAGCATTGACGATACAAGATGGTAAACTTTTAAATATTTATGGAGGAAATATTTTGACGGTTAATGCAGTAATAGATGAGTCGAATGGATCCGGTAATATTAATTTGACCAACCAAAACCCTACCGTTATTTTGAATAATAATTGCACTTATTCGGGTTTAACAACTGTAAATGGTGGGGTTTTGAAATTAAATGCATCTGGTGGAGCCCTAAAATCGGGTAATGCAATTACAATTAATAATGGTATAGTAAGAATTATGCAATCTCAAACAATTGGGAACATGGTTTTAAATGGAGGAAATCTACAAGTTGATTCTGGTGTTACGCTTACCATAACAGGTTTTTATGCAGCTACAGGCGGAAATATAAACAATTTAGGGACAATTAAATTTGCTGGTGGTTCAGTTACATTTCCGGGTTCGGCAACTGTGAATAACGGATTTGCTAATACTTTGACAAATCTTGAAGTTGCCTCTACAGGAATCGTCACAATAAACTCGCTATTGAAAGTTTCAACAGGTTCAATTAAGGTATCCTCGGGAACTTTAGCACTTGCGGGGAATAATTTGCATTTGAATAATGCCAATTTAAATATTGATTTAGGAGCAATATTTGATACTGGAGGGGAAAATCAAATTATAAATGATCCTAACGGATCTATAACTGTTTCAGGGACTTTTATCACACGTGACGCCGAGGGTTTTGTGGGTACGAATACCGCTATTCCAAGTATAATTCCTATTTTAAATATAGGTAGTACTATTGAGTATGGATCAATTGGTAACCAGACTGTTCAAGGCTCAGCTGCACCAATCTATAGTAATATTACGTTTTCTAATGGAGGTACAAAAACATTAGTTGGAACCAATTCTACTTCGGGTTTAATTACCGTTTCTGGCACAACAATTTTCGACGCTGGGAATCATTCTTTTGGTTCATCTACATCGAGTGTTACTATGACAGGAACATCTAAATATATGTTAGGTGGAACAACGGCTTTGAAACCTGAATCTAAAGGAACTTATTCTTTGGGACCAAATACTACTTTTGAATTTACGGGGACTTCTGCTACTAACATTAGATTAAGTGCTCCCATAATAAATTATGCAAACATTATTGTTAGTGGTGCTAATGTTTCTAATTCGGGAGTTTCAACTGGAATAAAATTCCAGTCCGGAGGAACTTTCACAGTCAAAAATGGGGCTACTTTTAAACTAAATAATTCTGCAGGCTTTACAGGAGCAACAAATACCGCTATTAATAATACAAATTTTCCAACAGTTGCTTTAGAATCGGGTTCAACAATAGAATATTCAGGTCTGGATCAAGCGATTACTTTGGCACCAACTAATACTACTTATTATAATCTTAGCGTTTCTGGATCAGGAACAAAAACAATTCCAGCTATTGAATTATTTATAGGAAATAATTTAAATGTAATTGCATCTATACTAAAAATAGAAAGTGGTAAAACAATAAAGGTAACAAATTCAGTTTCAATTAATTCTTCCGCTACGATGGCTTTCGATAGTAATGTTAGTAGCCAAAGCGGAAGTTTGATTCAAATAAATGATACGGATACAAACTCAGGTGAAATAACCTATGATCGAACAACAACTCCTATCCTAAGTACCGATTACACCTATTGGTCCTCCCCGGTATTTGGGCAAATATTGCTTGCTGTTTCGCCTAATACACCTTTGAGTAAATTTTATTCTTTTAATCCAACAATTAATAATTGGGAACATGTTGTAAATCCAGCAGTGGATAAAATGATTGTTGGCAAAGGTTATATTTTTCTTGGTCCTAGTGCTTATTCCTCTCCACCAGCTGTTTATAAAGCTAGTTTCATTGGAAAGCCAAATAATGGAATAATTCAAATTCCAATTGTATACAACACAGGAGCTACTTTCGGAAAGTCAAATCTAATTGGTAATCCTTATCCATCTGCGATAGATGCCGATACGTTTTTAGATGAAAATATTGGGGTTTTAGGAGGTACTATTTATTTTTGGACTCATAATACTTCGATGCAACTCGCTTCAGCATTCTTAGATCCTTCAAAAGCAGGTTCTGGCACCTACGCATATACATCAGACGATTACGCTACGTACAACAAAACGGGTGGTACTAGCGCTACAAATGGAACAGGAACTAAAGCTATAAGTGGGGTTGCGCCATATAATGCAAATATTCCGAATGGAAATATTGCAGCTGGACAAGGTTTCTTTGCAAAAAGTATTGCTGCAGGAAATGCAATTTTTAATAACGCTATGCGAATTTCAGGAGGAATATCAGGAATAAATAATGCTCAATTTTTTAAAAGTGTAAGTCCGAAAAATAAAGTGAAAAACGCTACTGATAAAAGTAGAATTTGGCTTGATTTGACCAATGAAAAAGGTGCTTTTAAACAAACATTAGTTGGTTATATTTCAGGAGCAACCAATGATTTTGATAGTCGATATGACGGTTTGAGTTATGACGGAAATAAATATATTGATTTTTATAGCGTCAATCAAAATATGAATTTAGCAATTCAAGGAAGAGCTTTTCCTTTTGACGAAAATGACGAAGTTTCTATAGGATTTAGAACATCAATTAGTGGTGATTTTACTATAAATATAGACCAAGCTGATGGATTATTGACGAATCAAACAGTATTTATTGAAGATAAAGTAACCCATACAATTTTCGATTTAAGAAGCGGAAATTACACTTTTTCAACATCTTCAGGGATATTCAACGATCGTTTTATTTTACGTTTTACAAATAAAACCTTGGCAACTAAAACCTTTAATAAATCCGAAAATCAGGTTTTAATTTCAAATAAAAATTGGCTAATAAAAATCAATTCCTTCGCAGAAATAATCGAAAAAGTGGTTGTTTTTGATTTATTAGGCAAAGAAATTTATCAAAATTATAAAGTTTACAGCAACGAATTGATTATCCCTAATTTGGCTTCAAGCCAACAAATGGTATTGGTAAAAGTTACTTTGCAAAATGGTAACACAGTTACCAAAAAAATCATTTACTAACAATTATTTTATATCAGCCACAATCAATTTTGCAGTTTTTTGGCTGGCACCAATGCCACCTAAATTTTGTTCTAAAGCATCATATTTGTGCAATAGAGTTGCACGATAATTAGGTTCTAGAATCTTCTTTAATTCTTCGCTAATGCGTTTTGTTGTGCATTCATCTTGAATTAATTCGGTAACCACTTCTTCGTCCATTATCAAGTTGACCAACGAAATATATTTAAGCGTTATAATGCGTTTTGCAATTTGGTACGAAGCCCAACTTCCTTTATAACAAACCACTTCTGGAACTTTAAAAAGAGCTGTTTCCAGAGTCGCCGTCCCCGATGTGACTAATGCAGCTTGAGCATTACGTAATAAATCATAAGTTTTATTCGAAATAAACTTGATATTTTCATTATTTATAAAACCTTCATAAAAAGAAAATTCCTGACTAGGTGCGCCAGCAATTACAAATTGAAAGTTTGGAAAATCATTGACAACGCTAAGCATTACCGAAAGCATTTTGGTAATTTCCTGTTTTCGGCTACCAGGTAAAATGGCAATTATAGGTTTTCCATTTAATTGATTTTCTTTTCTAAAAACAGAATCGTCAATAATAGGTTGATTATGAATCGCGTCAATTAGAGGATGACCAACGAATTCAACCGGAAAATTATGTTTCTTTTCGTAGAAATCCTTTTCGAAAGGAAGAATCACATACATTTTATCGACATTGGATTTTATTTCATCAATTCGGCTTTCTTTCCAAGCCCAAATTTGAGGGGAAATATAATAATGAGTTTTGAATCCCTGTTCTTTGGCCCATTTTGCAATTCGCAAGTTGAAACCCGGATAATCAATAAAAATAATTACGTCAGGTTGAAAATCGGCAATATCTTTTTTACATATTTTGATGTTACTCAAAATAGTTTTCAGATTATATAGTACTTCAACAAAACCCATAAACGCTAAATCTCGATAATGTTTTACCAAAGTTCCTCCGATAATTTGCATCAAATCACCGCCCCAAAACCTGATGACGGCAGAGGGATCTTCTTTGTATAAAGCTTTCATCAAATTGGCTCCGTGTAAATCTCCAGAGGCTTCACCTGCTATAATGTAGTATTTCATTTTTGAAGTTTAATCAAATTTAGTTTTTTAGCAATGAATTGCATAAATTTACACAAATTAATTTTAAGACTATAAAATTAGCATAATTTAGCTGTTGGATTTAATTAATTTAATTTCAAAAGATAAATAAATATAAAATCTAACCACATATAAAATAGAAATAAGAGCAAGATAGACCAATTATTGGTTGCACAAAGCTATTTTTACTGAGAAAAATTGAAACGTCTTTTGTGATTTTAATTTAATCTATGTTTCTATGTAGTTAAAAAAATACTCTTTTATTTGATCTAATAGTTTGTAAATGATATTTTAATTACTTTAAATTTATGTATTTCTAGGATGAAATATTTTTAGTCCACCAAGAAAACAGGCTTATAAATTTATGCAAAAAAAGTAAGGATGGTAATACTAATTACAGCCAGAATCACACCGCGCGCGATGATTTCTTTATTCAATTTCAATAAAACAGCAAACGCTATTAAGTCAAGAATAGAACCTAATGTGATTATTTTTCCTAGTTTGCCTTCGGATTTCATGATTTGAATTCCTGAAACAAAATCAAAGTTGGTAAAAAGAGTAATGAATAAATAACTGCCAAGAATGGAGGCTAAAATTCCAATAAAAAAACCGGTTACTATTTCTTTTTTATTCATTCCATTTAAAGGTGTTAAGTTGCTGAATAGCGTGATGAGCAGTTAAGTCGAATTGCACAGGAACTACCGAAACATGCCCATTAGCAAGCGCCCATTCATCGGTATCTTCACCATGATCTTGGTTCACAAATTCTCCGGTTAGCCAATAATAATCACGTCCTTGAGGTGTTTTTCGTTTATCAAATTTTTCCATCCAAATGGCTTTCGCTTGTCGGCAAATTTTAATTCCCTGAATTTCATTTTCTTTTAACTTCGGAAAATTAACATTCAAAACCACATTTTCTGGAAGACCATTTTCTAAAACTTCTAAAGTGATTTTCTTTATGAATGATTTTATTTGTCCAAAATCAGCATTCCAATCATAATCTGCTAAGGAAAAACCAATTGCTGGTATACCCTCGATACCGGCTTCAACAGCGGCACTCATGGTTCCAGAATAAATCACATTGATGGAGGAATTCGAACCGTGATTGATACCCGAAACACATAAATCGGGTTTGCGTTTCAGAATTTCGTTTACAGCTAGTTTAACACAATCTACAGGAGTTCCGGAGCAGCTGTATTCTTGAATTGCATCGTTTTCCTTTGATATTTTGTTGATATACAAAGTGTCATTTATAGTAATAGAGTGTCCTGTTGCGCTTTGTGGGCTGTCAGGAGCCACAACCACAACATTTCCTATTTCTGACATAACTTCGATCAAAGTTCGGATTCCAGGAGCCGAAATCCCATCGTCATTAGTTACCAGAATCAAAGGTTTGACTTTTTTCATGGATCTATTTTTAAATTAACTTTTATAAAATAATTAGGTAAAACGAATGTGTTTTAGCAAGCAAAGAAACAAAATTAATCTAGTTCAAAGATTAATCCCAAAACAAAAAAAACAATTTTATATCTTTAACAAAATTTTATGTGGACCAGGTATTTGTTGGCATGGTTTTTAACGTAATTTAGATTTTAAAATATTTATGAATACTATTATTAACTTTATGAAAAGGAATTACAAAATACTCATCGGTGTTTTATTGCTATCGGTGACATTATTTGCGTTTAAAATTAATTCAGCTAAAAGCTCAGATCCAGAAAAAGACAAATTACTTTTAGAGTTATTAACGTTTGTAATTCAAAAAGGACATTATAGTCCAGCTGCAATTGATGATAATTTTTCTAAAGGAGTTTATAAAGATTATATAAAAGCATTGGATCCATCTAAGAGATTCTTCTTGCAATCTGACATTGATGAATTTGCTAAATATGAAACCCAAATCGATGATGAGATCTTGAATAAAGATCTTACTTTTTTCGAACTTACTTATAACCGTTTGAACGAAAGAATGGGTGAAGGCAAGAAATTCTATAAAGAAATTTTAGCCGAACCGTTTGATTATAATATAGAGGAGAGTTTTAATACCGATTATGAGAAATCACCTTATGCAAAAAACTTGGTGGAGTTAAGAGAAAGATGGCGTAAACAAATAAAATTGTCAACCCTTTCTTCATTGACAGATCGGTTGGCCATGCAAGAAAATAAAGCGAAAGGAATTGTTGATAATGACACCATCGCTAAGTCAAATTTAATAGGAAAGATTAATGATGGTTTAAACACTTTGGATAAATCTAAAAAAGATAAATCATCGATTGATGATAAGCCAAAAACTTTTACGGAATTGGAAAAAATTACGCGCGACAGTTCTTTGAAATCTCTAAATGAATATTTTGGTTTTATGAAGGATTTATCACGTGACGAATGGTTTTCAGTTTATTTAAATTCGATTACAGAACGATTTGATCCACATACTAGTTATCTAGCACCTGAAGAAAAAGAACGTTTTGATGTAAGCATTAGCGGAAAATTCGAAGGAATTGGAGCGCGTCTTCAAAAGAAAAATGATTTTACAGAAATCACCGAACTTATTTCTGGCGGTCCAGCTTGGAGAGGAAAACAACTTGAATCTGGTGATATTGTTATGAAAGTTGCCCAAGGTGCTGCCGAACCCGTTGATATTGTTGGAATGCGTTTAGACGATGTTGTCAAAAAAATAAAAGGACCGAAAGGTTCCGAAGTTCGACTTACGGTAAAAAAAGTAGATGGATCAATTAAGACAATTTCTATAACTAGAGACATTGTGGAAATTGAGGAAACCTATGCGAAATCAAGTGTTGTTGAAAGAAATGGTATGAAATATGGGGTGATTTATTTACCAAAATTTTATATTGATTTCGAAAATAAAGAGGGAAGAGATGCCGGGAAAGACATTGCTATTGAAGTAGAATATTTGAAAAACGCTGGTGTAAATGGAATTGTTCTTGATGTTAGAGATGACGGAGGTGGATCATTATCTACAGTTGTAGATATAGCTGGGTTATTTATTGAACAAGGTCCAATTGTACAAATAAAATCAGCAGGTAGAAAAAAAGAAGTGCTTTTCGATAGAGATAAAAAGATTGAATGGGACGGGCCATTGGTAATTATGGTGAATAGTTTTTCGGCTTCGGCATCAGAGATTTTGGCAGCAGCCATCCAAGATTATAAACGTGGAATTATAATTGGAAGTAAACAAACATATGGTAAAGGAACGGTTCAAAATGTTATCGATTTAAATCAATTTGTAAGAAGCAGCAATACAGGTGATTTAGGAGCTTTGAAAACAACCACACAGAAATTTTATAGAATAAATGGTGGGTCAACTCAGCTCGAAGGAGTTAGTAGTGATATTGTGATGCCTGACCGATATGCTTATTTGAAAATGGGGGAACGCGACGGTGGTAATGCAATGCCATGGGATAAAATAGATCCAGCAGTTTATACAGTTTGGAATCAAAACGCAAATTTTGAAAAGGCAATAGCAAATAGCAAGAAAAGAATAGCTGAAAGCTCCCAATTCAAATTGATAGAAGAAAATGCAAAATGGATTGATGCGCGTAGCAAAGATAACGGATATAGTTTGAAATTTGAAGATTTTAAAAAGAATCAAAAGTCAATTGAAGCTGCTGGAAAAAAATTCAAATCAATCGCTGATTATGATTATCATTTAAAATTCACTTCACTTCCTGTTGAAACTGAGGCTATGAAAAAAGATGCTTCTCTCAAGGAAAAGAGAGAGAGATGGCATGAGAGCTTGTCAAAAGATATATATGTTGAAGAGGCATTAAATGTATTAGATGATTTACAAGCTAATCCTGTGATAAAAATGAATAACCAGGTTAGTTCAAAAAAGAAAAATTAAGTAATACAACCGAAACACTTAAATTAGAACGCTCTAGAAATTTAAAATTAATTTTTGGAGCGTTTTTTAGTTTAGTTCTAAAAATATAGAAAAATTTAATAGAATTAATTCCTTTAATCGAATATAGAATGGATTAAGAAGTTTGTAAAGAATAGAGATTAATTCATTCTCCTTTTTTTACCATTCATTTACTTTGTTTGCATCCATTTTAATAAAAATGAAAAGTAATATTGTGAAACCCCAAAGTCCGGATCCTCCATAAGAAAAGAAAGGAAGAGGCACCCCTATTGTTGGAAAAATTCCCAATACCATAGCAATATTTACGAAAAAGTGAATGAATAAAATCCCGGCAACACAATAACCATAGACTCGACTAAACTTGGTTTTTTGTCTTTCAGCTAAGTAAATTATTCTAAGAAATAAACCTGCAAATAGAGCAATTACAATTAGTGAACCCATAAAGCCCCATTCTTCTCCAACAGTTGTAAAAATATAATCGGTATGTTGTTCGGGTACAAAACCACCTTTAGTTTGTGTTCCTTCAAGAAAGCCTTTTCCGAACCATCCACCAGATCCTATTGCTATTTTAGCTTGGTTGGTGTTGTATCCAATACCTTTTACGTCTACTGATTTTCCTAATAAAATATTAAATCTATCTCTATGATGTTGTTTAAACACATGTTCGAATATATAATTTACAGACAAAATAAATCCAGAAATTAGTGCAAAAAGTATGCCGCTTAACACAATATTTCTTTCTGAAATTCTTGATTTAATATGAATGAACAGGATTACTAAAAAGGCTATGAGAATAACGTATTGAACTTGTAAAACTAGTGTCAATACAAATAATAAAATTGCTGTAAAACCAGTAATAACATACCAAGAAGGTAATCCTTCGCGATACAAAACAATAATAAATATGCTGTAAATTAGTGCACTTCCTGGATCGGGTTGAGGTAGTATTAGCATAATTGGTAAAAAAACAATTGCTAAAGCTTGAATTTGTCGATTGACATTTTTTAAATTGATTTGAGTATCACTTAGATATTTAGCTAAAGCTAATGAGGTTGCTGCTTTTGCAAATTCCGACGGTTGAAGGGTAAAACCACCAAAACTATACCAACAACGTTGACCCGCAATTACTTTACCAACAGCAAATAATCCTAATAGCGATAGTAATGAAATTACAAAAATTATACTTGCATATTTTTCATAAAATTTGCCATCAATAGACAGAATAATGAAAATTAATGGAATAGTTAATACTATGAAAACAAGTTGTTTTTGATACGTATCTTCAACAGATGATAACGAAGAGGAATATATATTCAACCACCCCATTATTACTAAAGTAATATAGATGATGATACAGATCCAGTCAAGATTGTTCGTTATACTTTGATTTTTCATTTGTTATAGGTCACTTTTTTTGTTTGATAGTATCTTTTTTTATAGGTTTAATTACAATTTTAGTTTTAGAAACTGTATCTAAACTAGGAGTGCTTTCTATTTTACTAGCTGCTATACTCCCGCCTAATTTAGCATATTGACCTTGTAAACTTTTTGTAAATATTCTTGTTTCAAGATCCGTTCGAGTAATTTTTTTTCTTAAATATTTTTCAATCATCAAACTGGCTATTGGTCCAGCAATTGCAGCACCAAATCCTCCATTTTCAACTAATATTGCAATAGCAATTTTCGGATTGTCTTTTGGTGCAAAAGCAACAAAAATAGAGTGATCTTCAAGTTTTGTTCTTACCCCATTTATTTTTGTATAATTTTCGGCTGTTCCAGTCTTACCACAAATATCAATACCTTGAACTCGAAGGGCACTTGCTGTACCTAAATTATAAACATCAAATAAGCCATCAATAATTGGCTTAAAATATTTTTTATTAATTGTAGTTACATGTTTTGTTGTAAACTTGGTATCGATTTTTTCACCTTTAATTTTTTTAATGATATGAGGAGTATAATAATATCCCTCATTAGCAATTGCTGCCATCATATTAGCCAATTGAATAGGGGTTGCTGAAACTTCACCTTGTCCTATTCCGTTTGATACTATTGTTGTACTTCGCCAACCGCCATTAGGATACATTTTTTTGTAAGTTTTTGAATTTGGAATTTTTCCTTTTTTTCCAATAGGTAAATCATACCCCATAAATTGTCCTAATCCAAAACTTTTCACATGATTACTCCAAATATCAACTGATTCAGCAGGGTTTTGATATTTATTTATAGTTCTCATATAAATATTTTCGAAATAGGTATTACAGGATTCATAAATACCATTATGTAAATGCATAATACCTCCGTGACAATGGCATTTGATAAACCTTCCTTTTAAATAATAACCATGATTACAGGCATAACCAGTTTGTTCATCTATTGCTTCTTCTTGAAGTGCGGCTAGACCAACCATAATCTTGAAAGGAGATCCCGGAGGATATTCAGCTAGTAATCCTCTGTCATAAAGAGGTTTGGCAATAGAATCTCTGTATAATAATGTGTAATTTTTTGATCTTTGGCGTCCTACTAATAAAGAAGGATCATACGAAGGTGCAGTTACAAGTGCTAAAATTTCTCCAGTTTTGGGTTCTAAAGCTACAATGCCTCCTCTTTTATTTATCATTAATTGTTCGCCATATTTTTGAAGCTCTCCGTCTATTGTCAAATTAATATCTTCTCCTTGTACGGCAATAGTATCATATTTTCCTTCTTTGAGAGAACCTATTTCACGATTATATTTATCTTTCTGATAATATTTTACTCCTTTTACACCTCTTAATATTTCTTCGTAGCTTTGCTCAACACCTTGACGTCCTATTAAATCACCATTATTATAGTAGGGGTTTTTTGCTACTATTTTTTCATTCGCTTGCGTGATAAAACCAAAAACATTGGCTCCGTAATTTACTTGGTAATCACGTAGTGAACGTTTTTGAAAATAGAATCCTTCAAATTTTCGAATTTTTTCTTGAAATGCAGCAAATTCATTTTTATTCAATTGTGATAAAAACACTGAGGGTAATCTAGGACTATAGACTTTAGCTTTAGCCATTATTTTAATAAAATCCTCTTTTGTGATGTCTAATAACTGGCAAAATTGTAGGGTGTCTAATTTTTTTACATCTTTTGGAATTACCATAATATCATAGGAAGGTTGATTAGCAACTAATAACTTTCCATTTCTATCGTAAATGTAACCTCTTTCAGGATAATCATATTTTATTTTGATGGCATTATTATCCGATTTTAATTTATAGGTATCGTCAATAATTTGCAAATAAAAGATACGTATTACTAGCAGTGATGCAGCAATAATTATAAGTGAAGGTAGCAACACTTTTCTCATCGTTTATTTTTGTTTGGCTTTATAAGGTAAATTATGATAATGCTTATGATAATAGTAAATAAAGTGCTTAATAGTGTTCTAATTAATATATCCAAGAAAAAGCTAATTTGAAATGCTTCAAAAATGAATAAAATGGAATGATGAATAAGAACCGAAAATAATATAAATGAAAATCTTTCAGGAGTTAATACATCAATTAGCTTTACGGTTTGGTATTCATAACTTAGGCCAAAAGAAAACCGAAACAAATAGGGTCTATAATAGGCTAAAATGATGCAGGCCATGGTGTGAATTCCTCCCGAATTGCTAAATAAATCCATTACAAATCCAAGAAGGAAACTTGCTAAGAGGAGTCCTGATTTATTGCCGTTTACAGGGTATAAAATGATAAATAATAGATAAGGAAATGGGCTAATATAACCCAAAAAATTCATATTATTAAAAACAATAATTTGAACTATTAATAGCAGTAT
>CANCPC010000019.1 GCA_947379965.1 Flavobacteriaceae bacterium
GTTTCAACAACAACTTTTTGCCCTTCTGCGCTCAAAATCCAATCAATAAAAGCTTTCGTTTCGCCAGTTGGTCTTGATTTAAGATACATATATAAGTATCTTGTAATCGGATAAGTGTGGTTTTTGATTGTTTCAGCCGTTGGGAAAACTCCAGCAGTTTTGGCATCTTTCTTCACTTTACAATCTTTAACCCCTTCAGCATAGGCAGCTCCACCGTATCCTATTGCATATTTATCTTTCTTAACTGCATTTACAATAGCAGCTGTTCCAGGTAAAGTTTGACAAGTAGAAGCATAATCTCCTTTTACAACATTGTCTTGAAAAAAACCAAAAGTACCTGAACTACTTTCTCTTCCGTACAATCTGATTGGAGCATCTACTCCACCAACTTCTTTCCAGTTTGTTATTTTTCCTGCAAAGATATCACCAATTTGTCTTACTGTTAATTCAGAAACACTGTTTCCTTTATTAAGATAAACTGACAAACCATCTTTAGCACAAGGAACCTCAACACCTAGCGTGTTATATCTTTGTTTCAATTTGTCAATTTCAGCTGCTTTCATAGGACGGCTAGAATTGGCAATATCAGTAGAACCATTGATCAAAGCTGCTATACCTACCCCTGAACCACCACCTGTGACTTGGATTGTTGATCCTGGGTGTTTTTGCATGTACACTTCAGCCCATTTTTGAGATAAAATAACCATAGTATCTGAACCTTTTACTGTTACTTTGTTCAAAGTTGTAAAAGAAAACCCTATTGCCATTATGGCTAATAAAAGTGCTGCGATTTTAATTTGTTTTGTTTTCATTCTATTTTATTTTAAGATATTAATTTTTTGTATTAGAATTTTGCTTGTATTCTTATTGAAAAAGTATTGTCATGTTTGTCTCTATTTAGGAAATCAGTTCCAACCGCTGAAGCATTACTTTTCTCATTGATTGGCAAAGTATATCCTACATTAACTTTGATATTATCATCAAAGAAATACTGCCATGAAAATGCCCAAGTATTATATTTTAACTCAGATGAACTTGTTACAAGATTACCTGATAATCTTGTATTTGGATCCCAAACATCATAACGAGCGATAAATTGGTTTTTAACTCCTATGTTTTTAATCAACATCGCATAGCTACCAGCAAAATTTCTAACTTTATTAGATGTTATTTGACCTCCTAATTGAAGTGCATTTGATGTTCCAGAAATTGTACCTGAAATATATTCTCCTTTAAGAGCCAAACCTCCTAAGAAGTCATAATAAATTTGCATCTCAGCGCCTAACCAGTTTTTGTCTAATTTATTACCAATACTTGCTGTAAAAGGATTATTGTTAACATCTGTAAAAGCGGTTGATGTACCTGGAAGAACTTCTGTTTTTCCAAAATAACCATGTCCACCAAAATCAATTCCAAGACCTGAATTAGGCAATTTAACAGAATATACTGCTCGTGCCATAACGTCTTTATTACTACTAATATCTCTCGTTTGATTTGTAGTTGTCCCAAGGTTAAAGTTACCATTCATTACAGCTAATTGTAATTTCAAAGGAAAATGATATTTAGTATCAAAATTAGCTTCTAATTTTGCTCCTAATGTTTTTTCTCCTGGATATAAAATTCCAGCCATTTTAGATCTTTCTAACATTTCCATTGATCCTGAGGAATATTCAACTTCATAATTAGGCTTGTCAAATTGTCCCATATACAAAGAATATGTTTTCGTCCAACGATCGTTTAACACAACATAAGCATCTTTTAAAGACACTTTGTCAAAAGAAAAATCTGGTTGTAATACAAAACTAACCCCAGCACCTGTATCATAAGCAAATTTAATCCTTGCTCTTCTCAAATAAAATGAATTTGTTATAACTGTTGGAGCTACAAAAGCAACAACTGGAGTAACACCTACTGCAGAGGCTTTGGTTTCTCCAACAATTGATTGACCACGATAGCTAACACCATTTGAAGCAGTTGCCCAAGTGTCATAAGAATCATATTGAGCTTGAATATAACCCGAAACTTTAATTTTTGTCAATTTATCAAGATTAGCATCAGAGGTAGCTAATCTTTCATCTAATCCAGCAAATTTCATAGAATGTGCATCAATAGATTCTTTCAAAGATTCAATAATGGTATCTTTTTTTACGTCCTGTGCTTGAGCAGCAAATGCGCCTATTAATAAAAACGCTAGTGTAATTTTTTTCATTCGTTAATTTAGTTTGTTTGTTTTAACTGATGCAAAGATGCAGCAGCAATGTTAAATTAACGTTAACAAGATATTATCATGTCAAGAATTAATTGTTAACCTACTGTTACTATATGAAGAAATTATCCAAAATAAATACTTCAATAATGAAGGGCCGAGCAATGACAGAGATTTTAATGTAAAGCAGGAAAATCTTTAGACTTAGGTAAAGTAAATGAAAACTCGGAACCAATACCAAATTCGCTCTCGACATAAATTCTTTCTTTATGCGCTTCGATAATGTGTTTTACAATGGCAAGTCCTAAACCAGAACCTCCTTCAGACCTTGAGCCACTTTTATCTACACGATAAAAACGCTCAAAAAGTCTAGGTAAATTTTGTTTTTCTATTCCTTCGCCATTATCACTAATTCGAACTAATACTTTTTTCTTAGTCAAATTAATAACTCCTACTTCGGTCAAACCTCCTTCTTTTCCGTATTTTATGGAATTTACAATCAAGTTTTCGATTACTTGTTGCAATTTGTCTTTATCGCCTTTTACATATATAGGTTGGATATGATAATTTTCGAAAGCCAAAGTAATTTTCTTTTTATCAGCTTTCATTTCTAATAACTCGAAAACATTCTGAATCAAATCGACAATGTCAAAATCGGAAAATTCAAGGTTCAAATCACCAACTTCAAGTTTGGTAATCATATCTAAATCTTCAACGATATATATCAAACGCTCAACTCCTTTTTCGGCACGTTTCAAATATTTCTTTCGGATGCTTTTATCGTCCATGGCTCCATCCAATAGGGTAGATAAATAACCTTGAACAGTAAATAAAGGTGTTTTTAATTCATGAGAAACATTACCTATAAATTCTCTTCGATATTCTTCCCTTACTTTCAACATTTCTATTTCAAGTTTTTTATCGGTTGCAAACTTTTTCACCTCACGTGTCAAAGTTTCCATATCTGTAGTAATGGGCTGATCTAACAATGTACTAGATTCTAGCAATGAAACATCATCATAGATTTTCTTTACTCTGCGGTAGATAAAGTGTTCTACCCTATATTGTATCACAAGAAAAGAAAAAACGAAAGTGATGAAAATAAAAATAAAAATAAATGAAAGAACACTTTCAATTGTGAATTTTAACCATGAAGTCAGAAGCATCAACACAAATCCAGTAGCAAAAAAACTAATGTATAAAGATGAAATGAGTGCAAACCTATATGTTTTTTTAAAACTTATTTTCATTTACAAAGGAATAATAAATTATAAATATATTATAATTCAAATTTATATCCTACTCCTTTTATCGTTTTAAAAAGGTCTTCACCTATTTTTTCTCGTAGTTTACGAATGTGGACATCAATTGTTCTTCCACCCACAACCACTTCGTTACCCCAAACTTTATCTAAAATTTCTTCGCGTTTAAATACTTTTCCAGGTTTGGAAGCCAATAAATAGAATAATTCAAACTCTTTTCTTGGTAATGCAATTACTACATTATCCTTTATGATTTTATATTCTTCGCGATTTATTTCTATTCCGCCTACATTTAGTGTTTCGCTATTAGCATCTTGATCTTTCAATCTTCTTAATAATGCTTTTACTTTACTAACTAATAATTTTGGTTTAATGGGCTTCGTAATATAATCATCGGCACCAACATCAAAACCTGCAACTTGCGAATAATCTTCACTTCTGGCTGTCAAAAAAGTAATGATAACATGGTTCAATTCAGGAATTTTTCTAATATTTTCACATGCTTCCATACCATCCATTTCTGGCATCATTACATCCATAATAATAAGATCTGGAACTTCTTTTTTAGCTTTAGCTATAGCTTCTTTTCCATTTGTTGCCGTAATAATTTGATATCCTTCTTGCGATAAATTATAACCAACAATTTCTAAAATATCCGGTTCATCATCAACTAATAAGATCTTTGTATTTCGCTTTTTCATGGTAATGATTGTAGTACGTTTAGTTTTTGAAAGGTAAATATAAAACAAAACCTTTTAATATGTTAATCTAACATTAATAAGTTAACGATTTAGTAATAGACAAAAAACAAATTTGCGAAACATTACCAAAAAAAAAGAATTCAAATTAGATTAAAACTACTGAAAAATCGGTAATAACGTTTTTTTTGTGTTTTTGGTATATAACTTAAAAAAATTTTATACATTTACAACTTGAATAATTTCTAATGAAGAAAAATTACCTATATATTACACTTTTATTGATTTTTTTATTCTCTTTACGCGCTACCGCTCAAGAAGTAAAAACGTCAAAAATACAAGATTCCTCTGTTATTGAAGGATTAAACTTGTATCCAAATCCTGTAAGTAATGGGAAAGTATATATTACGTCTAAAAATGATTCAGATAAGGATATAATCATTTTTGATGTACTTGGAAAAAAAGTGATTCAAACCACGATTACTTCAAAAGAACTAAATATTTCTACCCTAGTTCCTGGTGTTTATATTATTAAAATCAGTGAAGATGAATCTAGTGCAACACGAAAATTAATAGTGCGATAGTAACTAATTTTTATAATCTTAAAAGCTTCAATTTATTTGAAGCTTTTTTGTTTTTAACCCCTTCTTGATTTTTACTATCATACGGATTTTAAAAATAGTTATACCTTTGTCAAAAAAAAATCTTGATTGCAACTCCCGACTTATTCACTATTTCAAGCCAAAAGCAATTTGAAAAAATAGCACTCAAAGTGTTCCGATTTCAATATGAAAACAACTTGGTTTATCGGAAATTTTGCGATTTTTTAAAAACCGATTCTCATAAAGTTAAATCACTGGATCAAATTCCTTTTTTGCCCATTCAGTTTTTCAAAAGCCACAAAGTGCTTTCTAATGAAAATCCCATTCAAGAAACATTTACTAGCAGTGGAACAACTGGAACAGCAACCAGCAAACACTTCGTTACCGATATTTCTCTTTATGAAGAAAGTTACCGAAAGGGTTTTTCCCAATTCTATGGTACCATAGAGGATTATGTGGTCTTGGCTTTGCTTCCCTCCTATTTAGAACGTTCAGGTTCGTCCCTGATTTATATGGTCGAAGATTTAATACAAATGACGAATAATCCCGAAAGCGGATTTTATCTTCACAACCATGAGGAACTCATCCAAAAATTAATAAAGCTAGATCATGCAGGTCAAAACGTGATTTTAATTGGCGTAACGTATGCTTTATTGGATTTAATCGAAAATCAAAAATTCCAGCTTCAAAACACCATTATCATGGAAACTGGCGGCATGAAAGGAAAACGAAAAGAGATGATTCGCGAAGAATTGCACGAACAACTTTGCCAAGGTTTTGGCGTCACAGCCATCCATTCGGAATATGGAATGACCGAATTATTATCGCAAGCCTATTCGCTTGGCAACGGAGTATTCGAATGTCCGTCGTGGATGCAAATTCGTATTCGCGACACCGAAGATGCTTTGACTTACGTCGATGCAGGAAAAACAGGCGGAATCAACGTAATAGATTTGGCTAATATTAATTCCTGCTCGTTTATTGCCACGCAAGATTTGGGCAAAAAAAATCCCAATACCACTTTCGAAGTATTGGGACGTTTTGATAATTCAGATATTCGCGGTTGCAATTTGATGGTTATCTAAAAGTTGAATTGGTTATTTGTTGAATCGGTTAACCGAATTTCAGATAAAAAATTACATTTATTCATAAATCTCTTTTCTATGTCCTAAATCAATGACATCTATTAATAGTATATCATCAAATATTTCGTAAATTATTCTATAATTTCCAACGCGAATTCTATATCCATTTCTACCTTTTAGTTTTTTATACCCTTGAGGACGAGGATTATTAGAAAGGCTTTTAATTGCTGATAATATTGGATTGGCAATTGTATCCGATAGTTTATCGAGTTTTCTTTGTGCTTTTTTGGAAAAATCGATGTTATACATTTGATCTTTTACCTTCTCTTGTTTTTATGTAATCCTCAAAAGAAATACGAAAACCATCATCTTCTCTTTTGGCTTGATCATAAAGACGTACATCTTCTAAATCTTCTAATTTTTCAATCAATTGATTATATTTTTTTATTGGTAACAAAACTGCTGTTCTATTACCTTTTTCATCAGTCAAAAATTGTGTTTCCATAGCTTTTGTTATTTCAAGTAAAGTTATAAAATTATTTCACCCGAATCACAAAATAATTTTTCTTTCCGCTTTGCAATAATACAAATTGATTATTGATTAAATCTTTGGTAGAAAGTTCAAATTCTTCGGTTACTTTTTCTTTATTTACCGAAATAGAATTCGCTGTCAAAGCGCGTCTTGCTTCACCATTCGATTTTAAAAATCCTGTTTTGGTGTTTAAAATTTCCACAATGTTGATACCTGCTTCGATTTCGTTTCTTGAAATTTCTGCTTGCGGAACACCATCAAAAACATCTAGAAAAGTAGCTTCGTCCAATTGTTTTAAATCAACCGAAGTAGAATTACCGAACAATATATTCGATGCTTTTATCGCATTTTCTAAATCTTCTGCTGAGTGAACCATTACCGTAATTTCTTCGGCCAAACGTTTTTGTAACAAACGCAAATGCGGTGCTTCTCTATGTTTTTCGGTTAAAATCTCAATTTCTTCTTTCGATAAAAAAGTAAAAATCTTTATGTATTTTTCAGCATCAATATCAGAAGTATTCAACCAATATTGGTAAAATTTATACGGCGAAGTTCTAACGGAATCCAACCAAATATTTCCGCCTTCGGACTTTCCAAATTTAGTTCCATCGGCTTTTGTAATCAACGGACAAGTCAATGCATAGGCTTTTCCAGATGCAATTCTTCGCACTAATTCGGTTCCCGTAGTGATATTTCCCCATTGGTCGCTTCCACCCATTTGTAGCGTACACGATTTTTCTCGGTACAAATGCAGAAAGTCATATCCTTGAACTAATTGATACGTAAACTCTGTAAATGACATTCCTTCAGAAGCTTCGGATGACAAACGTTTCTTCACAGAATCTTTCGACATCATGTAATTTACTGTAATGTGTTTTCCTATATCGCGAATGAAATCAAGAAAGGAGAAATTATTCATCCAATCATAATTATTCACTAATTCGGCAGCATTTGCAGCATTCGAAGTAAAATCTAGAAAACGAGCCAATTGCCCTTTTATAGCTTCTTGATTGTGACGCAAAGTCGCTTCATCCAATAAATTTCTTTCGTTCGATTTTCCTGACGGATCGCCAATCATTCCAGTCGCACCACCTACTAAAGCAAGCGGTTTATGCCCAGACAATTGAAAATGTTTCAGCAACATCACCCCAACCAAGTGACCAATATGCAAAGAATCCGCTGTTGGATCAATTCCCACATACGCAACACGCATTTGTTCCATCAAATGTTCTTCCGTTCCCGGCATAACATCGTGAAGCATTCCTCTCCAAGTCACTTCTTCAATAAAATTCTTCATCTTTTATAACAATTTCGACAAAGATAAAATTTAATGTTGATTCGGTAAATTGTTTATTGGTAAATTGAGAAAATAATTTAGAATTCGTAATTTGTAATTCGTAATTTCGCTTTATGGTTTTAGTCACAGGAGGAACGGGATTAGTTGGCGCACATTTACTACTTCATTTAATTGAAAATGAAGAAAACGTTCGTGCCATTTATCGAAATGCGGCAAATATCAAAAAAACAAAGGATCTTTTTTTACTTTACAAAAAAGAATCACTTTTCGAAAAAATAAATTGGGTTCAAGCTGATATTATTGATATTCCGTCTTTAGAAATTGCTTTCGAAAACATAGATTATGTCTATCATTGCGCAGCTTTGATTTCGTTTGACCCCAATGACGAAGCTATAATTCGAAAAATAAATATCGAGGGAACCGCTAATATTGTCAATTTTTGCATTGACAAATCCATAAAAAAACTCTGTTTTGTTAGTTCAATTGCCGCTCTTGGCGATTTGAAAGAACATGAAAAAAGCATTACCGAAGAAACCGAATGGAATCCAGAAAAAGCACATAGCGATTATGCCATTTCTAAATATGGTGCCGAAATGGAAATTTGGCGTGGTAAACAAGAAGGAATAAACGCGGTAATTGTAAATCCTGGAGTTATAATTGGACCTGGTTTTATGGAACAAGGCAGTGGGAGACTTATTAAAAAGATACAAAATGGCATGCCTTTTTATACCAAAGGAAATACGGGTTTTATTGCCGTTACTGATGTTGTCAAAATTATGGTTGACTTGGTAAAAAGGGATGCCAAAAACGAACGATTTGTTCTAATAGCTGAAAACATTTCTTTCAGAGACTTTTTCAATACTATTGCAGCGGCATCAAAAATAAAAGCACCTTTAATTTATTTAAGTCCATTTATAATGGAGATTCTATGGCGTATTGACTGGGTTTTTTCTACTATTTTTAGAACCAAAAGAAACATAGATAGCTTAACAGCAAGAGCTTCTTTTTGTGATACTATATATTCAAATGAAAAAATTAAAAACACTTTAGGATTCGAATTTAAATCAATTAATCAATATGTAAATGAAATTATAGACTAACACCCTTTATTTTCTTCCTTTGATTTTTTTTATTGAATCCTCTACCCTTTTAGCCATAAGTTTTTCTTTGGCTGCTTTTTTAGCTTCGCTTTTTTTTGTTTCTATCTTAACTAAAGCCTCAGTAGACTTCATATTCTTATCTATACGCGTTTTCACTTCTTCATACATCAACTGATAATCCTTATAATCAGCAGAATAGTATAAGTTATTTTGTACAAACTGAATACTATCTATTTTATATTTATTGTAGACATATTGTTTTGAGTTTATTTTGTATTTCTCTAATGAACTTGGATTCTGATTTTTTATAGCTTCCAAAATCGATAAATCATACATAATATTCAACATTTTCCCTCTTTCAATTAGATGATCTGGAGTTTTGACAATGTCTTTTTTACAACTGTTTAGAAGTGTAAAAAGAATAAATAATAAAACTATTTTTTTCATTTTTTAGAGTTTATCTATCAAATAACAAACGTTTCCCGGCGCGAATATCTTTTACTTTAAATGCAGAATAAACTAATTGACCGTTTACCAAAGTATGCGTAATTCTAGATTTAAAAGTAAAACCTTCGAAAGGCGACCATCCACATTTAGCTAGGATATTCTCTTTTTTCACACTCCATGGCAAACCTGGATTGACGATTGCTAAATCGGCAAAATAACCCACTTTTATGAATCCTCGCTTTTCAATTTTAAAAATCTTGGCGGGATTATGACACATCTTTTCGACGATTTTCTCAACACTTATTTTTCCTTGGTGGTGGGCTTCAAACATAGCTATAACGGCATGTTGAACAAGTGGACCTCCAGAAGGAGCTTTTAAATAAGATTGTTTTTTTTCTTCTAAAGTATGAGGGGCATGATCAGTTGCAATCACATCTATTCTTCCATCGTTCAAGGCTTTCCACAAAGCACTTCGATCTTCGTCGGTCTTTACAGCTGGATTCCATTTTATCAAATTACCTTTAGTTGCGTAATCTTCATTGGTAAACCACAAATGATGAACACAAACTTCGGCAGTTATTTTCTTTTCTTCCAACGGAATTTTATTGGTAAATAAATCCATTTCTTTGGCAGTCGAAAGATGAAAAACATGCAATCTTGCCCCCGTTTTTTTAGCAAGAGCAACCGCTTTTGCTGAAGAAAAATAACAGGCTTCAGCACTGCGAATGAGGTGATGTACCGTTACCGGAATATCTTCGCCAAACTCAGCTTTGTATTTTTCAAGATTATTTTTTATGGTAGTTTCATCCTCACAATGCACGGCAATCAACATTGGTGTACTCGAAAATATTTTTTCTAAGACAACTTCATTATCCACCAACATATTCCCTGTTGATGAACCTAAAAATATTTTTATTCCAGCAACATTTTTTGGGTTTGTTCTTAATACTTCCTCTAGATTGTCATTAGTAGCTCCCATCATAAACGAATAATTCGCATACGATTTCTGTGATGCAAGCTCATATTTTTCTTCAAGAATTTCCTGAGTTACCGCATTTGGAACTGTATTAGGTTGCTCAATAAAAGAGGTAATTCCTCCTGCAACTGCAGATCTAGATTCCGATTCAATATCGCCTTTATGTGTTAGTCCTGGTTCTCTAAAGTGAACTTGATCGTCAATGGCTCCAGGAATTAAATAGTTCCCTTCGGCATCAATAATGGTACATGTTGATGATTTTGCACTAATACTTTCTGAAATTTCAACAATTAAGTCGTTTTCAATTAAAACATCCCCTTCAAAAATAGTTCCTTCGTTTACTATTTTGGCATTCTTTATTAAAACCTTATTCATGGTGTTTTTTTTATAAGGCGTTAAATAACTTTCTTAAACGGAGTGAAATAACTCCTAAAACTGCTTCTTTAAAAATGGCACTACTCATTTTTGATTGTCCTTTGGTTCTATCTGTAAAAATTATTGGAACCTCAACAATTTGAAATTTTTTACAAAAAGTTCTGTATTTCATTTCAATTTGAAAGGCATAACCAACAAATTTGATTTTATCAATGTTAATTCCTTCTAGCACTTCTTTTTTATAACATATAAAACCTGCTGTGGCATCATGTATTTTCATTCCTGTAATAAAACGAACATATACAGAGGCAAAATAAGACATCAAAACTCGACTCAATGGCCAGTTTACAACATTTACACCTGTTACATAGCGAGAACCAATCGCTAAATCGGCACCTCCAAAATGGCAGGCATTATACAGGTTTTCAAGATCATGAGGATTATGTGAAAAATCGGCGTCCATTTCAAAAATAAATTCATATTTATTTTCTAATGCCCATCTAAAACCATGCACATAAGCGGTTCCTAAACCTAATTTCCCTGCTCGTTTTTCTATGAATAATCTTCCTTCAAATTCAGATTGAAGCTGAATAACTTTTTCTGCTGTTTTATCTGGCGAATTGTCATCAATAATAAGAACATGAAAGGGTTTATGTTGCGAAAGCACCGCTCTTATTATGCTTTCAATGTTTTCAATTTCGTTATAGGTTGGAATTATAACAATGCAATCGTTCATATTTCGAGTAATTTCAACACAAAAGTAAACTTTTTATACGATTTGATTCCAACTAAAATAATATTTGTTGTTTTTAAAGCAATAAGGTATCGCAATACATCACCTATATTTGCATCTATAATTGTATAATTTTTAAAATGAAATCTTAATGAAAAGTAATCAAATAAAAAAATATTAATTTTACATCCAATATGAGTGAAAATATACTACATCCTAGGATAATTGAAAATCAAGAATGGGCAGCAATCTTATTTATATTAGCTTTTGCGATTATTGCTTTAACTAAATCTGTATTCGAGAATCGATATGCTGATTTTATAAAATTGCTTTTTTCAGATAAGTATACAAAAGTATATCGAGATAGCATTCATCTGAAAAGTGGTTTTACAATTTCGTTATTTTTGGTTCAAATTATTTCCTTTGCGTTTTTTATTCAACTTACGATGTCGCATTTTGGTTATGCGTCAAAAACAGATTGGATTCAGTTTGTTCAAATAACTAATTTTCTTGTGTTTTTTATTTTATCAAAGTTTTTAATCGAGAAAATTATCGCAACAGCGTTCAATATGGATGAGTTTGTAGACCAATTTATTCTTCAAAAAATTACCTACAGATGTTATATTGGATTATTTATACTGCCAATCAACCTTTTTATTTTCTACAATGACGTAATTTCAAGGACCGTTTTAATTATTATTATTGGTTTAATACTGATTATTAATGTCCTAACTTACCTAATATCAATAAAAAATTATCAAAATTTAATATTCAGTAAGATGTTTTATTTTATTTTGTATCTTTGCGCTCTTGAAATAGCACCATATTATTTCATGTATTATTGGTTTACAAAAGGGATTGCTTAGAAAATATTAGATTATGAAAGTGAAAACAATTTTGGTGTCACAACCAGAGCCTAAAGTAGAAAATTCGCCTTACTTTGAGCTTCAAAACAAACATAAAGTTAAAATTGATTTCAGACCTTTTATCCACGTAGAAGGAGTAAATGCAAAGGAAATCAGACTTCAAAAAATTGATATTAACAATTACACTGCGATTATATTAACAAGCAAAAATGCTGTGGATCACTTTTTTAGGGTTGCAGAAGAAATGCGGTATAAAGTTCCAGAAGGATTGAAATATTTTTGCCAATCGGAAGCAGTTGCTTTCTATTTGCAAAAATATGTCGTGTATCGTAAGCGAAAAATATATGTAGGGCCTAAAGACTTTGCTGATTTATCGCCATTAATAAAAAAATATAAAGACGAAAAATTCTTGCTTCCTGCTTCGGATCAACTAAATCCAGAAGCTCCAATTACCTTAAATAACCTTAAAGTAGATTGGACACAAGCAATTTTTTATAAAACAGTTATGAGTGACTTGTCGGATTTAGCAGACGTATATTATGATGTTTTGGCTTTCTTTAGTCCTACTGGGATTAAATCATTGTTTATGAATTTTCCAGATTTTAAACAAAATCAAACAAGAATCGCCGTGTTTGGTAGTTCTACTCAAAAAGAAGCTTTAGAGCATGGTTTGAGAGTTGATATTCTTGCTCCTACACAAGAGACACCCTCAATGACAATGGCATTGGAAAAATACATAGCAGAAGCGAATAAAGGAAAATAAATTCAAATTCTTTCTAAAATAAAAAATCCACTTCAATACATATAGATTGAAGTGGATTTTGTTTTATAAAGTATTGCCTGTTTATCTTCGATTATTAAATATCGAGATATAATACAACAAAGTAGCGATCGATCCTAAAGCGGCAACCACATAGGTTCTTGCAGCCCATTTTAAGGAATCTTTTGCACCTGCTTGTTCTTCTTGAGTAAGCATGTTTTTGTTTTCTAACCAAGCCAATGCACGATTACTAGCATCATATTCTACCGGCAAAGTGATAATCGAAAATAAAGTTGTAGCAGCAAAAACTACAATTCCTACCAACAATAATTGTGGGAAGGTGCGTAACATCAAGATACCGGCAATCAAAATCCATTGCATGTAAGACGATGCAACATTCACGACCGGAACTAAACTAGAGCGCATGGCTAGCCATTGATAAGCTGTTGCATGTTGCACGGCGTGACCACATTCGTGAGCAGCAACAGCGGCTGCAGCTGCATTTCGTTGATTAAAAACAGCTTCACTTAAATTAACCGTTTTGTCTGTTGGGTTGTAATGATCTGTTAATTGACCTTCAACCGAAATCACTTTTACATCACTAATTCCGTGATCGGCAAGCATTTTCTCGGCAATTTCTTGTCCGGACATTCCATTTCGCAATTGCAAATTAGAGTATTTTTCAAATTTACTTTTTAATCTTGAGCTCACTAACCAGCTCACAAGCATAATTAAACCTGCTAATATCAAATACATAATTTCTATTTTAGAATATTAATTTACAATACGATATCAAATTTTAAGCCAAATTTTCGAATGCCAATTTGGCATTATAGTTTGTTGTAAATTCTGTGGTTTGTTGTAGTTGTAGTAGAGACGCTCAGTAGAGACGCACTGCTGTGCGTCTCTACTGAGAATGCGTTAACATTTACCCAACTAAATTAATTACTTTTCCTGGAACAATAATTATTTTATTTGGTGTTTTTCCGTCCAATTGTTTTAGGGTTCTTTCATCTTTCATGATGATTTCCTCGATTTGTTCTTTGGATAAATCCAAAGACAATTCAATAGTAAAACGCATTTTTCCGTTGAAAGAAACTGGATATTCTTTGCTGCTTTCTACCAAATGTTTTTCGTCTAAAACAGGAAACGGTTCTTGTGAAATTCCTTTGTAATCTTTTAATTCTTCAATTTTTAAATCTTTTAATTGCAACCATAATTCCTCCGCAATATGCGGCGCATAAGACGAAATCAAAACCGTTAACGGTTCTAAAATCGTTCTTTCGTGACAATTTTGGGTCGACAATTCATTCACACAAATCATAAACTGTGAAACCGAAGTATTAAAAGAGAATCCTTCGATATCTTCTGCTACTTTTTTGATGGTTTTATGCAAGGATTTCAAGCTATCTTTTGACGGTTCGTTATTGGTAACAATCAAACCATTATCATCAAAATACAAACGCCATAATTTTTTAAGGAAGCCAAAAACTCCCGAAATTCCTGCCGTGTTCCAAGGTTTTGCTTGTTCCAAAGGTCCTAAAAACATTTCGTACAAACGCAAGGTATCGGCTCCGTATTCGTTACAAATATCATCAGGAGTTACCACATTGTATTTGGATTTCGACATTTTTTCGATTTCACGACCAACGATATATTTGCCATTTTCTTCAGCAATAAAAACTGCATCAGCATAATCTTCTCTCCAATTTTTGAAAGCTTCAATATCTAATTCGTCCGAAGTGTTTATCATTGATACATCAACATGAATTGGCTGTACTTTTTGACCTTCCATTTTATTTTTTGAAACATACGTATTTGTACCTTCTAATCGATAAACAAAGGCGCTCATTCCCAAAATCATTCCCTGATTAATCAGTTTTTTGAAAGGTTCTTCGGTGGGTGCAAAACCTTTGTCTTTTAGGAATTTATTCCAAAAACGAGAATACAATAAATGTCCGGTTGCGTGTTCGCTTCCGCCAATGTATAAATCTACGCTTTCCCAATATTTCAGTGCATCTTTACTTGCAAATTCACCGTCATTGTGCGCATCCATATAACGCATCCAATACCAAGAACTTCCCGCCCAACCAGGCATGGTGTTCAATTCTAAGGGAAAAATAGTTTCATTATCGACCAAATTTGTATTGACAACTTGATTCGTTTTGGTATCCCAAGCCCAAACCAAAGCGTTTCCTAAAGGCGGTTGTCCGTCTTCGGTTGGTAAGTATTTCTCCACTTCCGGCAACACGATTGGCAAGTGTTTAGCATCAATCATTTGCGGTAATCCATTTACATAAAATACCGGAAACGGTTCACCCCAATACCGTTGACGAGAGAAAACTGCATCGCGCAAACGGTAATTAATTTTACCTTTTCCTTGGTTTAACAGCTCTAATTCAGCAATTACTTTTTTGGTTGCTTCCTTATAATTCAATCCGTTTAAGAAATCAGAATTGGCAATTACCACATTATCTTTTGAACCGTATGCGGCTACAGAAATATCTACATTGGCAAAAATATTCTTGATTTCTTGCATTCCGTTTTGACCTTTGAAGAAATTGGCAAAAGCATAATCTCTTTCGTCGCCACAAGGAACTGCCATAACAGCGCCCGTTCCGTAACCGGCAAGAACATAATCTCCAATCCAAACCGGTATGGGTTCTTTCGTAAAAGGATGTTCGGCATAAGCTCCGGTGAAAACTCCCGAAATGGTTTTTACATCGGCCATACGCTCTCTTTCGGAACGTTTTGAGGATGCAAAAATATATTCATTTACTTTGTCTATATTCTCCGAAGTTGTAATTTCTTGAACCAAAGGATGCTCTGGCGCCAGGGTCATAAACGTAACTCCAAAAATAGTGTCGGGACGCGTTGTGAAAACTTCAATAAAGATCCCCTCCCCAACCCTCCCCGAAGGAGAGGGAGCCGAAACTGGAAATGATTCTCTTACTATTAATTCATTTTGGATTTTATTTAAAACTCCTGATGTTTGTTCGTTCACCTCATCATTTGAAAAACGAATTACTTTAAAATTATACTTTTGTTCTAATTCTAAAGTTCTTTCATCATCAAGTTCAATCTGTTCTTCGGTATTATGATATTCTCCATCAACCTCAACGATTAATCTTTTTTCCAAACAAACAAAATCTACAATATATTTTCCAATTAAATACTGTCTTCTAAAACGTACATCTAATTTTTCTCTACGTAAATTATCCCAAAGTAGCGCTTCTGACAACGTAGGTTCTTTGCGCATTTCTTTGGCATGAAGCAATAAATCTTTTGCTAGAAATGGATCACCTGATAAGTATTTTGGATCCGATTTTATTTTAGTTTCGGCTCCCCCTCCTTCGGAGGGGGTCGGGGGGAGGATATCAAACCTTACAATCGCTCCAACGGATTTTCCAATCCAGTTTCTCTGACTTTCTTTGAGGCTTTCGCTCCAATCAATCGTTTCTAGACCTTGCAACAAACGTTCCGCATAAGCCGAAATTCGCATACTCCATTGGGTCATTTTCTTGCGAATAACAGGAAAACCTCCACGTTCTGAAACACCGTTTACAATTTCGTCATTCGCCAAAACAGTCCCTAATCCTGGACACCAGTTTACTTCGGTTTCGGCTAAATAAGTCAGTCTGTATTGTAACAACACTTTTTGTTGATCTTCTGTCGAAAGTACTTTCCATTCGCTTGACGAAAAAACAAGAATATTGTCATCGCAAACCGCATTTATGTTTGCATTTCCTTCGTTTTCGAAAACGGCAATCAAAGTTGAAATATCCTCGGCTTTGTCGCTGTTTTTATTGTACCAAGAATTGAATAATTGTATAAAAATCCATTGTGTATGTTTGTAATAATCTGGATTCGATGTTCGCACTTCACGACTCCAATCAAAAGAAAACCCAATTTTATCCAGTTGTTTTCTATAACCGGCAATTTTATTTCCGTCTTTATCCGAACCACCGTCAATATTTACCGAGGTGGTTTCTTCAGGACGTTGACCGGTTTGTATGGCATATTGTTCGGCAGGCAAACCAAAACTGTCATAACCCATTGGATGCAAAACATTAAAACCTTGATGTCTTTTATATCTCGAATACACATCGGAAGCGATGTAACCCAGCGGATGCCCAACGTGTAAACCCGCTCCTGAAGGATAAGGAAACATGTCTAAAACATAATATTTTGGTTTTTCGGAATTATTTTGAGATGCAAAAGTTTGATTTTCGGCCCAATAGTTACGCCATTTAGATTCTATTTCGTTCGGATTGTATTTCATTCTTTGATTCGCTGCGAAGGCACTAAGACACTAATTTATAATTTATTTTATTTTACATTGTATTAAACTGCTATCAACTTAGTAAGTTATTGCCATTGCGGCAAAAATAGATCCAAAAACACCTCGTCTCTCAAATAGCAATTTTATGTGGCAAATTTACATTTATTGTACGAAAGTTAAAAGTTTGAGCGTTATTAACTTTAAATAAAGAAATTCTTTGTTATTTTTGACGCATAATTATAATAAACTATGGCTTCTTCATTTGATAAATTTCAAAAACGCAGATTAATTTCTTCCTATTTCTCAGTAGTACTAAGTGTATTCTTGGTTTTATTTCTTTTGGGAATTTTAGGATTTTTTATCATAAACTCTAAAAAACTAGCTGACGATTTCAAGGAAAAAATTACCATGACAGTATTTTTCAAAAATGAAGCTAATGATAGTATATTGAAAGCTTTTAAAGTGGAATTAAAAACTGCCCCTTTTGCGAAATCATCTCTATATGTTTCTAAGGAAGCCGCTGCAAAACAACATACCGATATAATTGGCGAAGATTTCATGACTTTTTTAGGTACAAATCCTTTACAAAATTCTTACGATATTAACCTCAAAGCCGATTATGTCGAAAAAGATAGTATTGTTAAAATCGAAAGCAGTTTACGAAAAAACGCTATGATTTCGGATATTGTTTATGATAAACAATTGGTAAATTTAGTAAACGACAACATCAAAAAAGTAAGCATGTGGATCTTAATAATCAGCGGATTATTAACGGTAATAGCTGTTTTATTAATCAACAGTTCCTTGCGTTTATCGATTTATTCGAATCGATTTATTATTAAAACCATGCAAATGGTTGGTGCCACAAAAGCATTTATCAGAAAGCCATTTGTTATTCGAAGTGTGAAATTAGGAATGATTGGAGCTGGTTTAGCTATTCTTGCCTTGATTGGAGTATTGGCTTATCTTCAAATTAATTTTCCAGATTTAGGTATTCTTGATGACAAATTTCTTATTGCGTTAGTCTTGTTTATAGTTTTTGCAATTGGCATTTTAATCACTTGGATAAGCACTTATTTTGCGACTCAACGTTTCTTGAATTTGAGAACGGATGATCTATATTAATGTAAGATTGAAGATTTTAGATTTAAAAAAATGAAAATGAAAAAAAAAGAGCAAAAACACGAATTTCTTTTTGAAAAAATAAACTATAAAATTCTATTAATCGGGATTGGCGTAATTGCTTTGGGATTTATTCTAATGTCAGGCGGCGGAAGTGAAGATCCGAAAGTATATAGTGACGCTATTTTTAATTTCAGAAGAATCAGATTAGCTCCAACTACGGTTTTAATTGGTTTTGTAATTACTATTTATGCTATTCTTAAAAACCCTAAAAAAAACCAGTAGACAATTTGGACAACTTAGACCTTTTAGAATGTTAGATTAAAAATCTAAGCATCTAAAGTCTAAAAAAATCTACGCAGTCTAAAATCTAATCATATAAAAATCTAAAATGAATACTTTCCAAGCTATTATTCTTGCCATTATCGAAGGGATTACGGAGTTTTTGCCTGTTTCTTCAACTGGACATATGATTATTGCCTCTTCATTTTTCGGAATTGAACATGATAATTTCACTAAACTTTTTACGATTGTTATCCAATTGGGTGCTATTCTTTCGGTAGTTATTTTATACTTTAAACGTTTTTTTCAAACCCTAGATTTTTACTTTAAACTTTTAGCGGCATTTATTCCCGCAGTAGTTTTTGGACTATTATTTAGCAAAAAAATTGATGCTTTATTAGAAAGTCCTTTGACAGTTGCAATTTCCCTTTTGATTGGTGGAATAATTTTGTTAAAAGTGGATAATTGGTTTACTAATGATGAAGAAATTCAAACAACAAACGAAATCAGTTATTTGCAAGCTTTCAAAATTGGATTATTTCAATGTTTAGCAATGGTTCCTGGAGTTTCTCGAAGTGGTGCAAGCATTGTTGGTGGAATGTCACAAAAATCATCTAGAACAACTGCTGCCGAATTTTCATTCTTTCTTGCAGTGCCAACAATGCTTGGCGCAACTGCAAAAAAATGTTACGATTATTATAAAGACGGTTTTGTTTTGTCACACGACCAAATTAATTTCTTGATTATTGGAAATGCAATCGCTTTTATAGTCGCTCTTTTAGCTATTAAAAGTTTCATAGGATATTTGACTAAACACGGTTTCAAAATGTTTGGTTATTATCGAATTGTCGCAGGAATTGTTTTGTTGGCAATGCACTTTTTCATTCATCCTTTGACAGTTATTTAATGACTTCAGAAGAGTATCAAAACGGACAAATCATTTTAATAGACAAGCCTTTGCATTGGACTTCCTTTCAGGCGGTCAATAAAATGAAATACGCTTTGATCAACAAAGCAGGACTTCCCAAGAAATTTAAGATTGGCCATGCTGGAACATTAGATCCGTTAGCATCAGGATTATTGCTGGTTTGCACTGGGAAATTCACCAAAAGAATTACGGAACTCCAAGGTCAAGCCAAAGAATATACTGGGACTTTCTATATTGGAGCGACAACGCCATCCTACGATTTAGAAACCGAAATAAACGAAACTTTCGAAACATCGCATATTGATGAAGCCTTGATTCACGAAACGGTGAAACAATTTCTAGGCGAAATCGACCAAAAACCACCTATTTTTTCGGCCATAAAAAAAGATGGCGTTCGATTGTATGAACATGCACGCGCAGGAGAAACAGTTGAAATCGCCTCTCGAAAAACTACCATTCACGAATTCGAAATTACACGAATAGCTCTTCCTGAAATCGATTTTAGGATCGTTTGCAGCAAAGGAACTTATATCCGTTCTTTGGCTTTCGATTTTGGAAAAGCCATGGATTCAGGGTCATATTTAATTGCTTTACGTAGAACAAAAATTGGCGAATATAACGTAAACAGCGCATTGGATGTAACTTTATTTGAGGACTCATTAGATCAAAATTCAAAATTATAGATAATTTTTATATTTGTAATTAACGTATAGATACATCAAAAATGGAAATACATTTTAACACCTTAAAAAGAATAATTTATTTGTTTTTGTACAAAAACTGTTATGAAATTTTACTTCTAGCTTTTTTATTACATCTTTACGGAAGTGTCTTTTATAGAAACATAGACTTTTATGGATTTTATGTTCAAATAATAAACTTGCTATTTGTTTATTTTGCAGCTACAAATACTTTTTTTCATCGCAAAAATAGTATTTCTTTTCTGTTTAAACCGGTTATACTTATTACCCTAATTTGCAACTTTGGAATATTGTTTTTCGATGATATTAATACGCTGAAATACGTTAAAGAAGTTTCTTATTTGTTCTTTTTGCTAATCACCATTTATAATACCGGTTCATTTTTGATTAAACCACACCGTATTGACAAGGCTTTAATATCGGCTTCAATTGTGGGTTATTTATTATTGATTGAAATTGCTGTTCAGCTATTCATCCTATTTTTTTTCATTGAAGGAAAATCAATATTGAGTCATATAGATACAAGAAGTATCACAAATACGTACATTGACATTGTTTATTTTTGCACCGTAACAGCAACAAGCATAGGCTTTGGAGACATATTACCCCTAAACAATAGCGCAAAAATGATAACTTCATTATTGGGACTTTCTGGTCAATTTTATCTCGTCATTATTATGAGTATCATGATAAGTAAATTCACTTCGAAAAGAGTGTCTTAATTTATTTATTTTTAAATCGCTGTTTCATGAAAAATAGAATATCCCTATATTTGCAAAAAATAATTCAATTAAATCATGAACTTGAGCACGCGAAAGCATGACTCCAAATTTTAAATAAAAACTAGAATGACTTGAGCACGCGAAAGCATGACTCCAAATTTTAAATAAAAACTAGAATGAAATACAAAAGAATTCTTCTAAAATTAAGTGGTGAGGCGCTTATGGGCGAAAGACAATATGGTATTGATCCCGCAAGATTAGCCGAATATGCTGATGAAATCAAGAAAGTTCATGACAAAGGAGTAGAAATTGCCATTGTGATAGGTGGTGGAAACATTTTTAGAGGTGTTGCGGGCGCAAGTGCAGGAATGGATCGTGTTCAAGGAGATTATATGGGGATGCTCGCAACAGTTATAAACGGAATGGCTTTGCAAGGTGTTTTAGAAGACAAAGGAATGAAAACAAGATTGCAAACAGCTCTGAAAATGGAAGCTATTGCAGAACCGTATATAAAAAGAAGAGCTGATAGTCATCTTGAAAAAGGAAGAATCGTAATTTTTGGAGCTGGAACAGGAAATCCTTATTTTACAACCGATACAGCAGCAGTTTTGCGTGGCGTAGAAATTCATGCTGACGTAATCCTAAAAGGGACAAGAGTTGATGGTGTTTATACTGCCGATCCAGAAAAAGATGCTACAGCAACAAAATTCAATTATATATCCTTTGAAGATGTATTGAAAAAAGGTTTGAATGTTATGGACACCACCGCATTTACATTAAGCCAGGAAAATAAATTACCCATCGTGATTTTTGACATGAACAAAGAAGGTAATTTATTGAAAATTTGCCAAGGCGAAAACGTAGGAACAGAAGTAAATATATAATAGAAACTTAGACTTCTTAGATCATTAGATAAAATCTAGTTTGAAAATCTAAGTAGTCTGAAAATCTAAAATTCTAAAAAATGAACGAAGAAATTGAATTTATTTTAGATAGTACCCAAGAATCTATGGCGGGTTCTATTGCGCATTTAGAAAAAGAATTTCTAAATATTCGTGCAGGAAAAGCAAATCCAGCGATGTTAGGAAGTGTTTTTGTTGATTATTATGGTGCAGCAACACCTCTTTCTCAAGTGTCAAATATCAATGTTCCAGATGCAAGAACAATAACCTTGCAACCTTTTGAAAAGAAAATGTTGCAAGCGATTGAAAAAGCAATTTTGATTGCAAATATTGGTTTTAACCCAATGAACAATGGTGACATTATCATAATCAGTGTTCCACCATTGACAGAAGAACGAAGACGTGAACTTGCTAAACAAGCTAAAACGGAATCTGAAGATGCAAAAATAGGAATAAGAAACGCGCGCAAAGATGCCAATACCGAGATAAAAAAACTAGAAAAAGAAGGAACTTCGGAAGATGTTTGTAAAAAAGCCGAAGAAGAAGTACAAATCTTAACCAATAATTTTATCAAGAAAATCGACGAACTTCTTGTTCACAAAGAAGCAGAAATAATGAAAGTATAAATTTCAGCATATAAAATAGTACCAAATCCGTCTCGATTTTATCTAGACGGATTTTTTTATATTAGTGTTTAATTATTAAAACCGAAGGAACTCTACTCAACCAAATACTTCTTGAATCCACAAGAGCTTTCCAACTTTCGATGCTAATAATCATTAAATCCTGTTTGGCTAAAAAGTCTTTTTTTATGATTTTTTCGGTCATCAAGGTAATGTTTTGAGGATATTTCTTTGCTAAAGAATCCAAAGCGCTATTTATTACAAAATTAGTACTTACTTGTCCATTTACATCCAAAACCATAATTTCAGAATTATTATTAAAAATTAATTTTTGGGCATAATCTATCAAAAAGGAATCTTCAGCACTAAAAATTGGAATAAAAACCTGATGTGCATTTTGCAAATCTTTATCGATTAAAATACCCAAAGGCATACTAGTTTTAGATATAATTTGTCGAGTTCTTTCGTCGAATGGAGAATTTTCGAAAAGGCCTTCTCTTCCTGTAAATTTATCAATCAAACGATCAGGATTAATTATTCTGGTGGTAAATCCTAAAACCTTACCTAATAAAGTTCCTTCGAAAATAGATTTTCCTAGTCCAACTAAAAATAAATCATATTCACCACTATTGGCAATATCAGAAATATTGGCGTCAATATCTACAGTTGCTTTAAAAAGGGTTGTGATTTCTTGCTTTAAAATTTTTGATTCTTCGATAATTGGCTTAAAACTATTTTTTTCGAACTCGTCTAAATTATAGGGATGCATCTCATCGCTCAAGGCAAGGTGCATAACCGTTATAGTTGAACTTTCTTTTTGTTTTTTCACAAAACTATTGGCTAATCTTAAAAGTGATTTCCCTTTTTCGTTGTTTCCAAAGGAAATTAAAATATTGTATTTTTTTGAATCCGAAGTTTCAACTAAACCATCAGAATCATTTGTTTTAAAAATATAATTAATCAAATTTAATGCAGGTCCGGTCATAAAAGTGGTTACTAATGCCATAATAACCATCATCGTGAAAACTTCTGGGGTTAATACCTTTAAGTCTAAACCAATATTTAAAACGATCAACTCCATTAGACCTCTCGTATTCATCAAGGCACCAATCGTAAAGCTATCTCGCCAAGTTTGACCAACAAATTTAGCTGCCAAAGCACTCCCTAAAAATTTTCCTATTACAGCTACTAAAATAATAAACCCCGTAATTTTCCATAAATAAGGATCATTAATTAACCCAATTTGGGTACGCAATCCTGTAAAAACAAAAAACAAAGGAAGTAATAAAATAACCGATACGTCTTCTACTTTTTCAATGAATATACTTCTAAATTTAGTTATATCTGGCATAATTGCTCCCATCATAAAAGCACCAAAAAGAGCGTGTATTCCAATTACTTCAGTAGTATAAGAGGAAATAATTAAGGTTAAGAAGAAAATAGCAACAACGGGTTTATTCAAATTATCTTTAGTTCCATATAATTCACCGATTTTTTTTAGAAATGGTTTTACAATAAAAATCATAACAATTACATAGAAAATTGCCAATCCAATTACGTAAAGAGAACTGACAAAAGTTCCCGCTTTAACAATGGCAATAACTGCGGCAAGAATACACCAAGCGGTAATATCATCTGCAGCAGCACAAGTGATAACTATGGCTCCTAATTTAGTTTTATGAATCCCTCTTTCTTGAACAATTCTAGCCAAAACAGGAAACGCTGTTATACTCATGGCAATCCCCATGAATAAAGAAAAAGGCAAAAAAGCAACTCCATTAGGAGCAAAATCATGATAGACAAAATAAGCTAGCGCAATTCCTAAAGCGAACGGAATTACTATACTGGCATGACTAATAACAATAGCTTCATTTGCTCTGTTTTTTAGAACTTTTAAGTCAAGTTCCATGCCTATAATAAACATAAAAAGAATTAGCCCTATTTGACTTAAAAACTGTAAATTGCCTAGGGACTCTACAGGAAATAAAGAAGCTGAAAAATCAGGAAAATACATCCCTAACAAAGAAGGTCCGAGAAAAATACCAGCAATGATTTCGCCAATTACAGAGGGCTGTCCCATTTTTCTAAAAATCCAACCAAAAAATCGAGCAATAACAATAATCGTTATGATTTGTGCTAAAAGGATGGCTAAAGGATGGTGCAAATTAAGTTCCATAGAGGATAGAAAATTATCCCAATGATCATTTTCGATTATTGGGACCAACAATTTATTACCAATTTCTAAATCTTTTCCTTTACTTGCAATCCAATAAATCAATGCTGTAAAACCTCCAGTAACAGCAAAATAGAATAGGGTATTTTTTATATTTTTCATATAATATAATTTCAGCTTTCTATGTATTCACTACAAAGATGAGAAATCTTAGTTTAAAAATAATACAGTCAAAAAAATTAATAATAAAAATTTAATCTAAACAAAAATACTATTAAAAAAATCTATAAATGTAACATAGAAATCAGAAAAATATCTCCCGATTTTCTTACCTTTGTAATGATTTTTATTTTTAATATGAAAAAACAAATAAAAGTAGGATTTTGGGAAATCATTGCCCAAATCATACTCAAAAATAGAGTTGTAATTCTCGGAATTATTCTTATATTAACGATTTTTCTTGGTTATCAATGGAAAAACCTTAGAATGACATATACCGAAGCCAACTTGCTTCCAAAAAATCACATAGTAAATAAACAATATCAGGATTTCTTGAATAGGTTTGGTGAAGAAGGTAATTTGATAGTTATTGGCTTCAAAGACGATTCCTTTTTTACTCCAAAAGCTTATGCAGCTTGGAGTGAATTAATGACAGGATTAAAAAATTCTAAAGAAGTTGAAGTTGTAGTTTCCTTAAATGACCTCAAAAAACTACAAAAAGATACCATTGCCGAGAAATTCGAATTAGTTCCCCTTGTAGATCAAAAACAATCGAATAACAGAACTTACTTAGGAAAAATAAAAGACGAGTTATTTCATAAATTGCCTTTTTATGAGGGTTTATTGTTCAACAAAAAAACAGGAAGTATTCGTTCAGCAGTTTATTTGAACAAAAAAATAGTTAATACAGCAGACCGAAAAACATTTATTATCGAAAATTTGGTTCCAAAAATCGAGAAATTCGAGAAAACTACAGGTATCGATCTTCGCGTTTCGGGAATGCCTTACATCCGAACTATCAATGCCGAAAACATGAAAGGCGAAATCACATTCTTTATTTGTGCGGCATTATTTATAACTTCTTTAATTTTCTTTTTATTTTTTCGCTCCGTTCTTGCCACAACTATTTCGGTCTTTATCTTGCTGTTAAGTGTGATTTGGTCATTCGGAACACTAGGATTATTTCATTATAAAATCACAATTCTTACCGCTATTGTTCCACCATTAATTATTGTTATTGGTATTACAAACTGTATTTTTCTCATCAATAAATACCAGCAAGAAATTCTATTGCATCGCAATCAGACTATAGCTTTGGAGCGAGTAATTTCAAAAATTGGTGTTTCAACTTTGATGACTAACCTTACTACAGCTGCAGGTTTTGCTACGTTTATGATTACGGGTAACGATTTGCTTTTTGAATTTGGATTAGTAACTTCAATAAATGTTATTACGGTTTATCTTATTACCTTATTAATCGTGCCTATTGGGTCTAGTATTGTAGCAATACCTAAGGATAAACATCTTTACCATCTAAAAAAAACATACCTATCCTCTGTTTTAAATTGGGTTGAATATGCAGTAAGAAACAACCGAAAAACTATTTACATCATTTATGGTTTACTAATGGTTTTTAGTGTGATTGGAGTTTCTAAAATGAAAGTCTCAGGCAGTTTAATAGGAGAAATGCCAAAGTCAGCTTCCTTTTTTAAAGATATTCTTTTCTTTGAAAAAGAGTTTAATGGTGTTATGCCACTTGAAATAATGATCAATACCAAACACAAAAAAGGGGTTATGAAATTGACCACTTTAAAAAAAATGGACGAATTACAACAAACAATTTCCGAAATACAAGTATTATCAAAACCGGTTTCAATTGTGAATTTGGTCAAATATTCCAAACAAGCTTATTATAATGGTAATCCAGAATATTACGAATTACCTACTTCACAAGAACAAGCCTTTATACTTTCCTATGCTAAAAAGGCAACCAAAAACACAAAGGACAATTTGATGAAAAGTTATTTAGATTCCACCGGACAATATGCCCGAATCACGACTTTCATGAAAGATATTGGAACCGATGAAATGGCAAAAGTCGAAGGAAAATTGAAGTCAAAAATCGAAAAAGTCTTTCCAAAAGACCGCTACGAAGTTACCTTGACAGGCAAAGCATTGGTTTTTCAAAAAGGAACCTCTTATTTAATAGATAACCTTATCGAATCGCTCATTTTTGCAATTTTATTAATCGCAGGTTTAATGGCATATATGTTCCGATCCTCAAAAATGATCTTGGTTTCTATCATCACAAACATCCTTCCGCTTTTTATCACTTCAGGATTGATGGGGTATTTTGGCATTCCGCTTAAACCTTCAACTATTTTGGTTTTCAGTATTGCTTTCGGAATTTCGGTAGATAATGCCATTCAGTTTATGGCCAAATACCGTCATGACCTGATTGAAAATAACGGAAAAATCAAGAAATCAGTGTTTAGTGCGCTACATGAAACAGGTGTTAGTACCTTTTACACTTCGGTTGTATTAGTTTTCGGATTTGCTATTTTCACACTTTCTAGTTTTAGCGGAACAATTGCCCTTGGAGGTTTAATTTCATGCACTTTACTTTTCGCAATGTTTGCAAACCTTTTGGTATTACCTGCTTTAGTCTTAACTTTCGAAAAAAAGAAAGCTATTATAGAAGATGTTTTGGAAAATGATGTCTTGGAGTAGTTTGAAATTGCTAGTTTTTGAATTGTTCTAAGGCTACTAAAATAACAATAATCAACTATATTTGTAATTCAAATGAATCACAATCATAACTCAATCACGATGAGACATACCAAAGTTATAGACTTGCTAAATAGCACCAAATCACTTACGGCAATCAATGCAAAAGGTTGGGTACGAACTTTTAGAAATAATCAATTTATTGCTTTAAATGATGGGTCGACCATCAATACTATACAATGTGTAGTAGATTTTGAAAATACATCCGAGGCAACGCTAAAAAGAATAACAACTGGGGCAGCAATTTCGGTAACGGGAACCTTAGTCGAAAGCAAAGGTGCTGGACAGAAATATGAAATTCAGGTTACAGAATTAGAAATTCTTGGTGACTCAGATCCGGAAAAATTTCCAATGCAACCCAAAAAACATTCCCTAGAATTCTTGCGTGAAAACGCGCATTTAAGAGTTCGTACTAATGCTTTCGGAGCCATTATGCGTATTCGTTCGGTCTTATCATTTGCTGTTCACAGCTATTTTCAACAAAAAGGGTTTGTGTATGTCAACACGCCAATCATAACTGGAGCTGATGCCGAAGGGGCTGGCGAAATGTTTCAAGTGACTTCATTACCATTAGACAATTTGCCAAAAAATGAAGAAGACAACATTGACTATAAAAAAGATTTCTTTGGAAAACATACGAACTTAACCGTTTCTGGACAATTAGAAGGCGAAACTTTTGCCATGGCTTTAGGTCAAATTTATACTTTTGGACCCACATTTAGAGCCGAAAACTCCAATACTTCACGACATTTAGCTGAATTTTGGATGATTGAACCCGAAGTGGCTTTCAATGATTTGAATGACAATATGGACTTGGCCGAGGATTTTATTCAGTATGTAATCAAATATACTTTGGAAAAATGTCCTGAGGATTTGAAATTCTTAGAAGGAAGATTATTGGAAGAAGAAAAATCGAAACCACAAGCCGAAAGAAGTGAAATGGCTTTGCTAGAAAAACTGAATTTTGTTTTGGAAAACAACTTCAAACGCGTTTCTTATACAGAAGCAATAGATATTTTGAGAGATTGCACACCAAATAAAAAGAAGAAATTTCAATACATTATCAATGAGTGGGGCGCAGATTTACAATCGGAACACGAGCGTTATTTGGTGGAAAAACACTTTAAATGTCCGGTAATATTGTTTGATTATCCAGCAAATATCAAGGCGTTTTATATGCGTTTGAACGAAGACGGAAAAACGGTTCGCGCCATGGATATTCTTTTTCCAGGAATTGGAGAAATTGTGGGAGGTTCTCAAAGAGAAGAACGTTTTGACGTTTTAGTCGAAAAAATGAAAGTCTTAGGAATAAGCGAAGAAGAATTATGGTGGTATTTAGACACTCGAAGATTTGGAAGCGCAGTTCATTCTGGTTTTGGACTAGGATTCGAAAGATTGGTTCTTTTTGTAACCGGTATGACAAATATTCGAGACGTAATTCCTTTCCCGAGAACGCCAATGAACGCCGATTTTTAAAAAAAGTTGAATTGTTTAATCGTTTTTTTAACCGATTAAACAAATAACCGAATTAACGATTAAAATTAATGCTTAAGCAATTTCTAAATCTAAAATTATCTCAAAAATTATCTCCACAACAAATCCAGTTGATGAAGTTAATTCAATTGCCTACGCAAGCATTCGAACAACGTCTGTTAGAAGAAATGAATGAAAATCCAGCGTTAGAAAGCGGAATCGAGGAAGAAGAAATTTATGATAAAGACGAATTCGATAATGATGATTCAAATGACGAATTTGATGATTATGACGATCAGGAAAGTGAAGACACGAGCGACATTAATATTGACGAATACTTAAGTAGTGACGAAACGCCGGAATACAAAACCCAAGTTAATAATTACAGCGATGATGATGAAGAACATGAGTCGCCACTAGTTGCACCTATTAGTTTTCACCAAGATTTAATCAATCAATTAAATACTTTTATATTGAATGATGAAGAGCGAGAAATAGCGGAATTTCTTGTGGGTAGCATTGATGATATGGGTTATATCCGACGAAGTATTCCTGATATTGTTGACGATATGGCATTTACCCAAGGGATTTACACGGATGAAAAAACTGTCGACAGAATGTTGCATATCATTCACGAACTGGAACCCTCAGGTGTAGGAGCACGTGATTTGCAGGAATGTTTATTGTTGCAATTAAAGCACAAAACGCCTACTGAATATGTGGCTTTGGCCATAGATATTATCGAAAATCAGTTTGATTCTTTTACCAAAAAACATTATGACAAACTATTACAAAAACAGTCTGTTTCGAATGACAAACTTAAAACTGCCATTCACGAAATAGAAAAATTAAACCCAAAACCAGGAGGTTCCTTTACTGGAAGCAACAAAATTACCGAACATGTCGTTCCTGATTTTGCTATTCGAATTGTAGAGGATGAATTAGTTTTGACCCTAAATGGAAGAAATGCTCCTTCTTTACATGTTTCCAAAGATTATCAGGAAATGATGCAGACGTATAAAAGTTCTCGCGATAAATCGAATGCGCAAAAAGACGCCGTTCAGTTTATCAAACAAAAATTAGATTCTGCTAAATGGTTTATCGATGCCATCAAACAACGTCAAGAAACACTTTATGTGACCATGAATGCGATTATGCATTATCAACAAGAATATTTTCTTGAGGGCGATGAAACCAAACTAAAACCGATGATCTTAAAAGACATTGCTGATATGGTTGGACTTGATATTTCGACCATTTCTCGTGTGGCAAATAGCAAATATGTAGAAACTCCTTATGGAACAAAACTGATCAAAGAATTTTTCTCGGAAGCGATGAAAAATGACCAAGGCGAAGAGGTATCAACGCTCGAAATCAAGAAAATTTTACAAAATGTGATTGAAGACGAGGATAAACAAAAACCGCTTCCGGACGATCAATTGGCCGAAATCCTTTTGGAAAAAGGGTATCCAATTGCAAGACGGACCATTGCAAAATACCGTGAACAACTAGATATTCCTGTGGCAAGAATGAGGAAGAAAATGTAGTGATTTAAGATTGAAGATTAACGATTTTTGATTTCAGATTAAGTGATGATAAATAAAAATGTTTTATGAATTATAAATATTTATTGTATAGTTTTTTATTTGCATTAGCTGCCTTTGCCTATTATCTATTTAATAAATGGCGGGTAAACGTGAGAAAAGAAAAGGCTGAAGGATTTTATAAACCAGATACATATGTTGGAATTGTCAGTAATTGGATAATTACAATACGTTTTGCAATAGCTTTAATAATCTACTTCTTCGACGCTATTGGACAAAAAAAATACACTTGAAAAAAATCCTTCCTTTTTTTTCCTATTTATTCCATCCGATATTTACTTCGGTGTATGCGGCATTCATATACTTTTTTTTGAATGGTTTTTATTTTTCAAATCCAGAAAAATACTTCGCTATTTTTCAAATAATTGTTATAACGATAGTACTTCCAATCTTGTTTTATTTTGGATTGCGAACAATGGGAAAAGTAAATTCGGTAATGATTTCGGAAGTTTCACAACGCAAAATTCCGTTAGTTATTCAGTGTTTTTTGACTGTTTTGCTTATTCAAAAAAGCATCACATTAGAGCATTTTCCTGAATTTCATTTTTTCTTTTTGGGAGGATTATTGAGTACCGTTTTAGCTTTGATTTTTGTGTTCTTTAAAACAAAAGCTAGTCTTCATATGTTAGCCATTAGCGCTTTGACCGTTTTCGTTATTGGATTGAGCATTCATAATCAAACCCATAACATTTATATGATTGCGTTTTTTGTATTTATAAATGGTGTTGTTGCTACTTCACGACTGGAAATGAAAGCACATACAAATAATGAAATAGTGATTGGGTTTATTTTTGGAGTTATTCCACAGATTCTTTTATTGCATTTTTGGTTATAGAATATAAAACATAATCCCAACATTGAATGCATTCATTGTAAGGGATTCATTGCCTATTTTTACTGATTTAAACATAGAATTTAAACCATAATAAGCATATACATTTATCGAATTATATCCTGCAGAAATATAAGCTCCGTATTGAAATTTATTAAAATCATTATTTCGAGAAATTACCACTTTTTCAAGTCCGTCTTTATAAATAGATCTATCGTATAAAAGATAACCAAATTTAAAACCGCTATAAATCCTCCAAAATTTATAGCTTTCATAAGTTGAAGAACGCCATCTAAATTCGATAGGTATTTCTATTATAAATTGCTCAAATCTATTTTTGTTATAGGGAGTTTGTGAACTAATAATGGAATAATTAGGGGATTCATTAGATCCTTTAATAACTATATTATGATTGAAACTATTGTATGTAAAACCTAATCCTGGAGCTATTGCTACTGTTCTACTTTTATTAAAGGGCATGTCTCTAAGAAAACCCGCTGACAATCCTGGTGAAAATGTGTTTTGTGTTAACCCTAGGGGTTTATGTTGTAACGTGTTTAAGGTAAAACCAAAATAAAATTGATCTTCTCTATAAAGGGAATCTATTTTGGTGGCAGAAAAAACTGGATTAGCATCTTGTGCAAAGCCATTAAATACATAGAACAAAAGAAATATTTTGAAAAAGGAACGCATAGCTAATTATTGTGGGTTAAAAATACAAAAAAATATGTCAAAAGCACATTTTTAGAATTTATCAAATTTGATTAAAATTCATATATAAATTTAATGTAGAATTAATTCTACACGCGTGTAGTTTATTGTTTACAAACGATTACAAGATAGTGTATCCTATAAGCTTAAGTTTACTTCGATTGAGTTGCCATGCCAACTAATAAATAAATTACAAGAAAAGACTTAAGTTTAAAAAAATAAGCATACTATGGAAAATAGATTTAAATATAAAAAACTAAAACCCGAATATCGAAAATATATTCATTTTGGATTGCTCTTATGTATTATTTTTTTGCAAGGACTGGCAGTTTTCTATTGGTTTAATGAGAAAACTAACGAAACCAAAACTTTAAATGCATTTGAAGCTATTTCATCTTCTAATAAAATAGCTCAATTTACTGATAAGATAAGCAACTCAATTCTCAATTCTCAAATTCATTTTAATCAATATGTGAATCAAGGCGATAAAGAATCATTCGCTCAATATACATCTACCTTGAATGAGATGGGAATTTTGATCGATAGTTTAAATTTGATTACTAAAAACAATAAGCAGTTTCAAAAAATAGTATCTAAAAACAATCGGTATCAAACGGATATAATTACTTTAGACGCTACAACAAATACGCTTTTAGAAAGACAAATCAATCCGAATTTAAACAATGTTTCAAACCTTTTTAAATTCAATAAATTTAAATATGATTCCATTTTAAATAGCATCAAAATAGAATCTGAAACAAAAAAAGATAGTGTTACGCATAAAGGATTGTTTTCAAGAATAGGAAATGCACTAGCTGGAAAATCAGATTTACAAAAAGAACGATCTAAAATAACCGTTACGATGAAATTTAAAGATAAAGTTTCATCCGGAAGTATTGAAGATCAAATTAAAGATTTGTTTCTGACAACGAACACCTATTATGAGAATGAATTTAAAAACTTAAAAAAAACATTTGCCAATTTAAAAACTAAAAATTTAAAGGTAATTGCTCTAAATAATGAATTATTAAAATTGAGCAAAAAAGTAAATGCAAATTTTAGTAGTTCGGCCAATATACTTCAGAGCAAAAATCAAAAAGAACTACAAAATCAATATAAAACCCAGAAAATTATTAAAAATTATACCATTTTCGTATTAATACTATTGATGTTTATTATTTCTATTTTGCTTTTCAACTTTACACGATTGGCTTTTGAGTATGAAAAAAGACTTAGCATGGCTAAAAATCAAATACGCGAAAACTTAAATTTTAAAAATAGAATTGTCAATATGATAAGTCATGATATTCGATCTCCCTTAAGTATAATTGCTATTTATAGTAAAAAAATAAGCACCTCTATTAAAGATATTAGCATAAAAGAATATTTTGAAGCTATAGAATTTACTACCCAATCGTTATTACAGTTGACGAATCAAATTTTAGATTATTCGAAACATCAAAATAAAAAAATTGAATTACAACCCAAAACATTTAATCTAAAAAATGAAATTGAGAGTACCATTTCATCCATGATTCCTTTGATTGAGAATAAAGGAAATAGAATCCATTTAATATCTCATTTAGATTCTAATTGTAACGTAAATACTGATATAACAAAAATTCAACAACTCTTTTATAATATTATAGGAAATTCAAATAAGTTTACAGATAAAGGAATAATCAATGTAAGATTAGATTCAGAAGTAGTTTCTGATCATGAAATAAATCTAAAAGTTAAGATTCAGGACAACGGAATGGGCATTGCTAAAGGAGACCTATCAAATATTTTTGACTCTTATTATCAGGGTACTATTTCCGAAAAAGTAAATGATTTAGGAATGGGACTGGGATTGAACTTATGTAAAGAAATAATTGAATTATTTAAAGGAAATATTTCCGTAGAAAGTACGGAAAATAAAGAAACAATTTTTAGATTTAATTTAATTTTACAAAAAGCTAGCTAATTCAATTTTTTGAATATAGAAATTAGTTCTACCAGGTTCTTTACATTTAGCTTTTCGAAAATTCTACTTTTGTAGGTACTAACAGTCGACATTTGAATATTTAATTTATTTGCTATTTCAATATTCCCGTCTCCAGACAATAATAATTCAGATATTTCATATTCTCTTTTAGATAAACTATCTAAAGGATTTATTGCCGTTTTATTAATACTAGCACTAACAATTTTACTAATAATTTCAGGGGTGAAATAACTTCCTTTTTTTAAAATAGAATCTACCGCGAAAACCAATGTTTCCTCATCGCATAATTTATTTAAATAACCATTAGCTCCTGCAATAATGTATTGGCATGCATAATCATCGTCATCGTATGCAGAAAAAATCATGATTTTCACATCTGGTAAAAACGATCTTATATCCATAATCATTTCTCTATTTTTTCCTCCTGGAATATTAATATCTAATATTATTAAATCGATACCATTTTGTTGTATAAATGAAATTGTTTCCGGATACGTTTTTACCGTAAAAATCATCAATTCATTAAAGTTTTCCTGCAAAATTATTGACACACCTGTTCTCACAACTAAATGATCATCCACTATTAAAATTCTTTTCGACATAAATGAAAAATTGTGATATTAAAAAATTTATACTAATTGACTGACTCTTAAAAATCGATAATTTCAGAATCGTTGCGATGTGTAATCCTATAGTAATTTAAGGATATTATTTAACATAATACTGAAAAATATAGTTTTATTCCTAACTTATAATAATTCAAAAAGAAAAAATAAGGTCTAAAATGTGATGATTAAAAATATTTTTATAAATGTAGTTTTATTTCTACAAATATCTGTATTTATTTCTACGACATTTCAAAAAGACTAAAGTGAAGTGATTAT
>CANCPC010000020.1 GCA_947379965.1 Flavobacteriaceae bacterium
AGCTCTGTAAAATAAAACAAAAAAATAATGATGAAAGAGCATTTTTTAGATTTGCATTCTAGCAATACAATCTTGCAAAGTGAATTGAAAATCAAAAATTTATCCTAAAAAATTCGTTAATCAAACCAAACAAAAAACATGTTATTTGAAAGGAGTTAAAAAATAATTTAATTTTGATGTTATAAATATATTGTTTTAATGTTAAAAAAAACATTAATTAGGCAAAAAAACTAATTTTGTTGAAGTCTTAATAATCTCCTCCTCATTCAATTTCATTTTTCTAAACTTCCCAGCGTTGTACATTTCAGCTTGATCGCTATAATGCTTGCTAAAAGGATTTCCGGATTGACCTGTTGGCAAAATACTCATGCTGTTTTCAATATCCGAAAAATCGACTATTCTCCGGGTTGACGGACCTCCTTTTACAGCCAATTTTGGATTATCGGTAAAATCAAACATTAGATTATTAATTACTTCATTCGAACCTTGTATAGCAAAAGGGCCAACGTTAAAAATTCCTCTCAATGCTGCTACTTTTCCTAAAGGATGTTGATGCTCTAGGATGTGAACCTTATCCCAGGTCCATGAATTTATATCGCTCCCCAATTGATTTTCTATAGACGAAATAGCTTCATGAAACGATTTATTAAGAATTTCACTTCTTGATTCTTTCTTGCTTTTAGAATTAATATCATCCCACCAAACCGAATTTTCATCCCTACTTTGACTTGAAATTACTTGCTTTATGATATGGGTACTCAAAAGTATTTTGAAATCAGCTTCGCCCAATTCGTCTTGAAACGTATTTTTTAAATAAAAATATATCCATTTATTGTAGATTATTGGAGCTAAATCTTTCAAATCGCTAGAACCTTTCCATTTTTCAAGAACGTTTACTGCTTGTTTTTCATTGGTAGAAAGTGATTTTTTGGCCAAAGCTAAAATAAAATCACTTGCTATTTCCGTGGCTTTATTCGATACATTATCATTCATCATTTTTCCAACAGCCTCTTTAGTCCAATTACTTTTAGATTCTAATAATCCAGAAATTCTTTTGGCACGATCTTGTGGCAAATAATAGCCTGGATATAAATAACCATCAACCGCTTCTGGCTGATTATTGGATGAATATACATAATTCCAACTTGGGTTTATAGCATGCGGATTTTTGGAGAAATCCAAGAATTGTTTCAAATCATCGATGCCATTTGAACCATTTAAAATAAAATTTGGATTAACCGATTTATCCAATTTATATAATTTTCCGGCAGTATTCCAAGCTATATTTCCTTTGGCATCGCCATACATAATATTCAATCCTGGAGCTGCAATTAATGAAACTCCTTTTCGGAAATCAGCTAAATTCGTTGCATGCGAAAGGAAATAAACAGCTTCTAACATTTGATTGTTTTGCTGCATAAAAATCCAAGACATTGCCACTGGTTTCGCTCCTTTTATTCCTTCCAAAAAGCCATTCATAATTGGTCCGTGTTGTGTTTCTTTAACTTCTAAAACTACATCCGAACTATCTTTTACCTTAATTATTTCTTTGCGTATTTTGTAATCTTGGAAACCATTTGCGGTTTTATATTGGTTTTTATTAGTTGGATTTTCTTCCTCCTGAAATAAATCAACATCATCATTTTCAAACATCGTTAATCCATACGCATAATTACGATTGTGTGCTAAAAGTGGAAATGGAGTTCCTGCCAAATAATAGCCATAAATTTCATAATTAGGCACTACAATATGAGCTTCGTACCAAGTACACGGTTGCGAAAAAGCAATGTGGGGATCATTGGCAAAAATCACTTTCCCGTTTTTGGTTTTCTTAGGTGCAATAACCCAGCTGTTGCTCCCTATGAAAGAAGGCACAACCGAATCATCAAGTAAACTAGCTACTGATTTAGAAATTTTGGCATATTCAATCGCTTTCCCATCAAAATTTTTGATTTGAGTTGTTCCTAAAGATCCGTCTAAGCCAAAGTCTTTTAGATAATCTGGCCCTAAATTATCACGGATATCAGTCATTAAAGGATCTGTTTTTTGGGCCATCGCAAAACTGAAGGACATGTATCCGAAGATATTGTAAACATCTTTTATCGAGAATTTTTCTTTTTTCAATCCCAATATTTTGAATTCGATTGGGGTTTTATCTTCTTCAATATATTGATTGATTCCGTCAATATAGGCCAAAGCTAATTGATAGGTTTCGGAGTTTTTATCTATTTTGGCTATCGCTTTTTCTGAATTCTCATTGATACCCAAACCAGCAAAAAAATTGTCATTTTTTAATGCCACCGTTCCAAAAATCTCCGATAATCTTCCCGGAGCAATTCGGCGGATTAGTTCCATTTGCCATAAACGATCTTGTGCATGAACATAACCTAGTGCGATCATAGCATCTTTCTGTGAATTGGCATAAATATGAGGAACTCCAAAATCATCAAAATAGACCGTTGTTTGCTTTTTGATATTTTTCAACTTTAACTTACCTTCATAAATAGGTTTCAAATAAAAACAATAACCTAGAAGAAAAAGGCTAATTAAAACTATTAACAAGAGTATACTAAGAAATATTTTTTTTAGATTTTTCATTTTGAACAGATTAAATACAAACAAATATATATTATTTTAAACTATCTATTTTCAATCCGTTAAAGATGATACAAAATATAATGCGAATTTTGTTTGATTTATTAATTGTTTTATTAAACAAAAGTATATTTGCACAAAATAAGTTAAAAATGAAAAAAATTTCGAAAGAAGCCATTTCCCAAATGGAAAAAATTGAGCGACTGAATTTAATTAATTCATGTACGGGTTATAAATCGGCGAATTTAATTGCTACAAAATCTTTAGATGGAAAACCGAATGTGGCTATTTTTAGCAGTGTTACGCACCTAGGAAGCGACCCAGCATTAATAGGTTTTATTATGAGACCTACAACTGTTCCAAGAGATACGTATAAGAATATTAAAGAAACGGGCTATTTTACCTTAAATCATATCACGGTCAATATGATTTCAGATGCACATCATACCTCAGCGAATTATGAATTGGGTATTTCAGAATTTGATAAAACAAATCTAGAGGAAGAATACAAAAATGAAATTGAAATTCCATTTGTAAAAGGGAGTCCCGTACAATTGCATTGCAAATATTTGAATGAGTATTACATCAAAGAGAATGATACAATTCATATTATTGCTTCTATAGAAAACTTGTTTTTTGATGAAAATTTACAACATAAAGATGGATGGTTGCAAATTGACAAAGGCAATGTGATTGCGATTAATGGTCTCGACGGCTATTGTTTACCAAAATTAGTTGATCGTTTTCAATACGCTAGAAAAGACATGCCTACGAAATCCTTTTTTTAATGGCAAACAATCTATATAATTGGTATTTGCGTGAGGGATAAAAGAGTAAATCCCACGCTTTTGGGCGTGGATTGTAACGGATAGCCCGACCCTTTTGGGTCACGGCCCAAAAAAAATCTCGCCATTGCTGACGAGATTAAATTGATTGATTATAAGCAGTGAGTCTTAAATATAATTTTTAGATGATTAGCATCGCATCACCATAAGAATAGAATTTATATTCTTCTTTTATGGCTTCTTCGTAGGCTCTTTTCATTAAATCGTGGCCGCAAAATGCAGAAATCATCATTAATAAAGTTGATTTTGGTGTATGGAAATTGGTAATCATACAAGTTGCCAGACTAAAGTCGTGAGGTGGAAAAATGAATTTATTTGTCCATCCGTCAAATGGATTCAATGTTCTTTGCGAAGAAACGGAACTTTCTACAGCACGCATTGAGGTGGTACCAACAGCACAGATACGTTTTTTATTTAATTTCGCATTATTAACGACATCACATGCTTCTTGAGTAATTTTTAATTCCTCTGAATCCATTTTGTGTTTCGATAAATCTTCAACCTCAACCGGATTAAAGGTCCCTAAACCAACGTGAAGGGTAACTTCGGCAAATTTTACTCCTTTAATTTCTAACTTTTTCAATAAGTGTTTCGAAAAATGTAAACCTGCAGTTGGTGCGGCAACAGCTCCTTCTTCTTTCGCATAAATGGTTTGGTAACGATCTGCATCTTCGGGAGTTACCTCTCTGTTGATGTATTTTGGTATTGGAGTTTCTCCAAGTTCTGTCAATTTATTTCTGAACTCTTCGTATGAACCATCATATAGAAAACGAAGTGTTCTTCCACGTGATGTTGTATTATCGATAACTTCGGCAACTAGCGAATCATCGTTTCCAAAATACAATTTATTTCCGATACGAATTTTACGAGCTGGATCAACTAAAACATCCCAAAGACGTTGTTCTGCATTTAATTCTCTAAGTAAAAAAACTTCAATTCTTGCGCCTGTTTTTTCTTTGTTACCGTATAAGCGAGCCGGAAAAACTTTGGTATTATTTAAAATTAAAACATCGCCATCATCAAAATAATCGATAACATCTTTGAAAGTTCTGTGCTCTATGGTTTGTTTTTTACGATCAATAACCATTAGACGTGCTTCGTCTCTATTTTCTGATGGATATTCTGCAAGAAGTTCTTTTGGTAAATTGAATTGAAAATGGGATAATTTCATTTAGAAGAGGTTATGAGTTATGAGTTTTAGATTATGAGTTTTGAACTCCTAATTTTAAATCGTCTGCAAATATACGATTGTGAGATAGGCGTTGTCAAGTGTTTTGACGTTTATTTTTACTCTCCCCGACCCTCTTCGAAGAAGAGGAAGGTAAAAATTGCCAATAATCCTATGTAAATGGCTATTTCTCGTCGATTCTAAAATCTAAACTTTTTAAATCTTCCCAAAAATCAGGATACGATTTCGAAACTACTTCGGCATTTTCGATGATTATTGGCACATTTAATGCCAAAGGAGCAAATGCCATTGCCATTCGATGATCGTTGTAGGTAGCGATTTTTATATTGTTATTGATTGTTGGCGAAGGCAATAGTGTTAGACTTTCGTTTGTAACTGAAATAGTAGCTCCCAATTTTGTCAATTCGATTCGTAAGGCTTCTAGCCGATCCGTTTCTTTAATTTTCAGGGTGTGAAGTCCCGTAAGATGACAACCAATTCCTAAGCCAAGACAAGTTACGACAATAGTTTGCGCAATATCTGGTGTGTTATTTAGGTCGAAATTAACGGTTTCGAAATTAAAATTTTCTTGTTTTACCAATGTCATTTTATTTCCATCGAAATTAGTTTCAACTCCCATTTTCTTATAGATTTCTACCAAAGCGGAATCGCCTTGCAAACTGCTTTCTTTGTAACTCGTCAATGCAATTGTTGCGTTTTGTGACAAAGCTGCAATACTGAAGAAATAAGAAGCCGAACTCCAATCGGATTCAACAGTCATTACTTTGGTTTCTACTTCTGGTTTTGGAAAAACTTTGATTGTATTTCCTTCGAAACTGGTTTGTATTTTTAAATCATTCAGCAAAGCCAATGTCATTTTGATATAAGGAACAGAAGTAATTTCACCTTCTAATGTCAATTCGATTCCGTTTTCGAGTTTTGCTCCAATCAACAAAAGTGCTGAAATATATTGGCTACTTACGCTTGCTGGCAAAGAAACTTTGCTTTGTGATAGTTTTTGTCCTGTGATTTTTATTGGTGGAAAGCCTTCGTTATCTATATATTCTATTTTGGCGCCCAATTGTCGTAAAGCCTCTACAAGAATCTTAATTGGTCTTTCTTTCATTCGTGGAGAACCTGTAAGGGTTACGGTTCTATTTTCCTGAATAGCAAAAAAAGCGGTAAGAAATCGCATGGCCGTTCCTGCGTGATGAATATCTATAACTTGGTTATTGGATACTGGTTCTTGGGTGTTGGGCACAAGGGCTTTTGTCATCACCTCGCTATCATCCGAATTGGAGGCGTTTTCTATGCTAATATTTGGAAATAGAGCTTGAAGCAATAATAAACGATTGGTTTCGCTTTTTGAACCCGTTATATTCAATTGTGAATTGTCGATTGTGAATTGTGAATTCGTGCTTAATTTTAAATTCATATTATAGACTTTGAGCTTTTGGCTTTTAGCTTATGGCTATTTAACTTTATTTATTTAGGGGCGCAATTTACTATTACTCCTTCATAATTCATAATTTACAATTCAGAATTATTTCAGCTTTTCGTTGTTTTTGTGTCGGTCTTTGTCGCGAATTGATTTCAAATCCATTTTCTTATCAAAAGCAGCTTGTAAATCGATTCCGGTTTGGTTGGCGAGACACAAAACTACAAAAACTACATCGGCAAGTTCTTCTCCAAGATCTTTGTTTTTATCGCTTTCTTTCTCGGATTGTTCTCCATAACGACGGGCGATAATTCGAGCAACTTCACCTACTTCTTCGGTAAGTTGCGCCATATTTGTAAGCTCGTTGAAGTAACGAACTCCGTGTTCTTTGATCCAATTGTCAACTTCGAGTTGGGAATTTTTTAGGTTCATATTATATTTTCTTTAAAACAATTTTTTCAATTTGCTTATCAATCATTTGTTGGTAAAATGCTTTTAAAGCTGCATAAAAATCTACTGAAGCAATAGGTGTATTTATCTCTTTAGTTATTATTACCTGAATTTTATTCCCAGTATTGGCTATCACATATTTAAAACTACCCTTATTTTCTGGAATAGCAATATTCATAGCCACTGGCATAGATTCTACAACATATCCATCTGGTATTTCTATAATAATATTAGATTTATTTTGAAATGGGTAGCCAAAATCAACTGGATATTCCCTTACTTCTTGTTTGAAAGGATTTTCCTTGGGAGCTAAAAACAATAACGGAGACATGTAAATTTTACCATTAATTATTTCAACATCTTTATGGTCTTTAAATTCAAAGCTTTCTACGATTGGTTTTAACAAATCTAAGTCATTTTCTCTTGTATAATTACTAATTTCAATAGCGTTATTTTTATTTTCTAGTTCTTCAAGATAAATATCTTTTGTGGTTACAATGTTTTTTTGTCTAAATTCCAAAGCTTCATGATCAGTATATTGTCTTCTTATTTTTCCAATTGCAGACCCATCATTTTTTAATAAAATACTTAGGTTAGAAACTTCTTTTGAAAGTGTTTTTGGCATCAAGTCTACTTCATCAGATGTTCCATCTTTACGAATTAATCTTCCTATCCAATTTAAATCTCTCAAAGGCAAAACATTGGGCAATGAATACTTTTCAGTAGCATCGAGTAATATTTTACCTTCTGGAGTTTCTACAGCAGCTATTACATAATCAAAAGCAGTCCTACTTGGAAATAATGCGATCCCATTATCTCGTGTACTCACGAGTACAGGATTCGCTTCAACACCTGCAAAACGCAACATAGCGGTAAGCATCAAATTAATTTCTGCAACATTTCCTGACTTCTCTTTATATGCTTTTTTTACACCATCATCGCAAGAATAACTATATAAATTGTTCCATTTTACAGTTGATTTTACATATTCAAAAATTGATGCGATTTTTTCATCATTAGTAGATAAACCCTTTATTAAGGTGTTTATATCCCCTTCAAAATAGGATGTCTTGTTGAGTTCACCTCCAAAATCATCATAATCATAGATCCTTTTTGCGACTGATTTCCAATCCGTAGAATACGTTTTTAAAGGTCTGTTGGGATATTTAATCAATTGTAATTCTTGAACAACACTAGCGGTGTAATTATCAATATTATTTACAAAACCTTCTTCTTTCATTGCCGGAAGATTCTCTGCAACATAGGTCGTTTTAGTTTCTTCGTAATTAATTTCACTTTGAACATAAGTACTTGATTGTCCTACCATCATTCCCGCACCATCATTTCTTTGCATTTCAGAAAATTTTATAGATTTTGGCAATTTTAAAACGGCAATTTTAGGAAAAATATATCCTTTTGTATTTGTATTATAAACATAATATTCAGGAACATAAGTGGTGTATTCCGAGTAATTCACCGGAATAGAGGATTGAAAATCCCAATCTCTCATACTCCCAATTGAGTTTGTATGCAAAATATATTCATACTCTATAACAGAGCCTTCTTTAACATTAGGCATCGCTATTTTTTTTCTATTAAAATATCTATTTACTTTTTCATCAAAAACACCATCACTTTTAAGTTTTGTTTTTTCAATCTTTCCATCTACAAGATTGTAAGTTACTGCTTCATCAAATGTTACAGATTCAGTAATATTATTCCCTAAATAATAACGAACGGCTTTATTTGCCCAACTATAACCTTCTTTCTTGTAAATTTTAATCTTAATTTTTACTGAATTTACAATTCCAAACTCTCCTTCATTTTTATTAAAAACAAACTTAACTTCGCCTTTACTAAACAAAATTGCAGCTGCTGCCGTAGGATCGTTAGGACATTCTTTTTCCTGAAGTTCTGCAACAGTAACTTTTCCTAATTCGTATTTTTGAGCATAGATATTCAAAAATGATAAAAAGGCAAATAAAGTAAGTAGTGATTTTCTCATTGTCATTATTATTAGATTTTGGTTAAGATTATTTTGGCATTGTCATTTCTTGAAACTTGATCCATGAAAAGGCGGTATTCGTCATATTCGGTGTTTTTGTACAAGCCTTTTTTAATGTAAATTGAACGTTTATAAACTAAATTGCTTGTATTGTTTTTTATAATTTCAGTTTTGTATTCACCAAATTTATTTATGATTTCTGAGTTTTGAGGCAGAGATTCTATTGTAAATCCTGAAGGTAAAACAATAGCAATTTCATCTGTATTATAAAATCCTCTTTGTATTTCGAAAGGGGTTTTACGATTTCGAATTCGCTTTACACTTCCGTTATATTGATTGAAAGCATTCACAACAAATATCATTTTATTAGTTGATAACTTTCCATAATTATCAGCCGAAATTGCTAATTTTTCGGTGAAATTTATTTTTTCTTTATCATTTACAAATGACGTTTTTGATATTTTTAAATTATTGATATTATCCCAAAATTCTTTATAATAAGCTTCTTTTTCTGTGGGTTGGTATTTTTCAATTGGATATTTATAACCATAAATCGAGCCCTCGGAAACAATAGAAATGGCTCCCGATAAAACTCCATTTTCATCTAAAGTATAATTACCGGTATTAACTTGCGCATTGCCTTTGTCAGGATAAAATTTAGTTTTTACAATTTCACCACCTCCTGGTTTCATAACCACAACATCCCTATTATCAGTAAAATTGGCTTGATATCCAAATGGATTATCTTGACTGGTACATTCTAAAAATAGATAATTATCCGCCTTAGGAATTGCTAAAATCACATGATTCCCTTGCAAAGAACAAAAGTCGGAACGAATATCTTTTATATTTCTATCCCCATAAAGTTCTGTATAATAGGAAGGCACATCTACTGCATTTAGCAGCGCTCTTGTATAATTAGACAAAGCCTTACAATCTCCATATCCTAATCGATCAACATCATTAGCCATCATAGGTTTAAACCCCCCAATTCCTACTTGAATACTAACGTATCTAGATTTTTCTTGCATGTACTCGTATATCAATTTTGCCTTTTTAATTGGATCTTTTTCATCACCCACTAAGGCTTGCATTCTCATCTTAGTCTCTGGTGATAACTCAATTGTTCCTGTTAAAATTTTATCTGAAAACCATTGGCCATATTCCTTCCAATCTCTTGCATTTCCATCTATTCCTTCAAGATTAAAAAACGTTGTACTCATCATTACTTTTGGAAAAATATTTGAAAAAATAGGACTATAATCTTCCTCTTTTTGAGCTAAAATATTTGATGCCGTATAGGAAATTTGTGTTGAAGTATCAATGTTTTTTTGTATTGAAAAATTAGAAAAATTGAATTCCATTTTCTTAAAACCAAGATTATCTGGATAATTTACATTCAAAATACTTTTTTCAACACTCAGAAGATAATGATCTAAAGGAAACCATTCAGGAATGTAGGCTGTAGTAGATGTTTTGACTTCACTTTCAAAAATAACGGTAAAAGGATATTGAGTTGGGGTATAACTCAAAAAAACAAATCTACTATCTGAGAAAAGCGTACTGCCGTCAATAGCACATTGATCTTTAAAATCTTTCTTTTTAATCTTTTTAATTTCCTTTCCAAAACTATCAAAGATAGATGCTTCTATGTTTTGAATAGTGGTATGTTTATCATAATTTTCATACGCATCAATACTGCTAATTCCTTTTTCGTTGAATACAGTAATGACGCGTTTCTGTTTGATATTCATTTCCCTTTGAGAAGAAATAACAATGTCAAATTGATTCAAACGCAAGACCGCATTAGCATTTTGCTTTAAACTATCAGCGATTAATATTGTTGGATATTGATTTTTTTGTGCAGATAAAAAAAGTGGTAATAATAAAAACGAAAGCAGTAAAAACTGTTTATTCATAATTGCATGGAGTTTCCCCAAAAATAGAAAAAAAATAGGCAATTTTAACAATTACTCTCTGTTTTTAGAATCAATTAGTATTGTTACTGGCCCATCATTGACCATTGCCACTTTCATGTCAGCACCAAATATTCCAGTTTGTATCTTTTTTCCTAAATCGATTTCTAAACTTTTTACAAAATTATCATAAAGCGGAATCGCAATCTCGGGTTTGGAAGCTTTTATATAGGAAGGTCGATTGCCTTTTTTTGTCAAAGCGTGAAGTGTAAATTGAGAAACAACAATTATATCGCCATCTATATCTTTTACTGAAAGATTCATCACCTCATTTGCATCGCCAAAAATGCGAAGGTTGGCGATTTTTTGACAAAGCCAATCAATATCTTCTTGAGCATCGGCGTCTTCAATTCCGATTAAAACTAACAATCCTTTTTGAATGTCAGCAACGATTTTTCCGTCGATGGTTACAGAAGCAGAAGAAACTCTTTGAATTACTACTTTCACTTTTGGCTTATTTTACTTTTGGCTTATGCCTAATTTATTCTCTTGTTTTATCGCTTATAATTCGGTCTTCATTATGAATATCCGTGCGATAATGTTCGTCGTCACCTTCCAAAATTTTGAGATAACTATTATAACGAGACCAAGCGATTTCGTCTTTTTCTAATGCTGCTTTAATGGCACAATGGGGTTCGTCTTTATGTAAACAATTGTTGAATTTACATTGTTCTTTCAACTTGAAAAACTCAGGAAAATAACCACTAATCTCTTCTTTTTCCATATCGACAATTCCAAAACCTTTGATTCCGGGTGTGTCAATAATTTGAGCATCAAAAGACAAATCATACATTTCGGCAAAAGTAGTTGTGTGTTGTCCTTGCTTGCTTGCTTCCGAAATTGTCTTCGTTTTTAGATGCAAAGAAGGTTCCATAGCATTGACCAAAGTCGATTTTCCTACACCAGAATGCCCAGAAAACATACTTACTTTGCCAATCATCATTTCTTTCAGCGCCTCAATTCCTTTCATTTCTGTCGAAGAAACGCGTAAACATTGATATCCAATTTCCTGATATACATGTTGCATAAATAACTGATCGTCGAGTGTGACGTCGTCAAAAGTATCGATTTTATTAAAAACTAAAACCGTTTCGATTCCGTATGCTTCGGCAGTTACCAAAAATCGGTCGATAAAATTAAAAGTAGTTGGCGGATTATTGATAGTCACCAAAAGGAAAACACGATCAATATTCGAAGCAATAATGTGCATTTGATGCGACAAATTCACCGATTTTCGAACAATATAATTCTTTCTATCGTGAATTTTATGAATGGTTCCGGTAACGGTATCCGAAGTTTCTTCGAGTTCATAATCTACAATATCGCCCACAGCAATAGGATTTGTGCTTTTGATACCTTTAATCCTAAACTTCCCTTTCATACGGCATTCTATAAAATCGCCTTGATCGGATTTTACGGTGTACCAACTTCCTGTAGATTTATAAACGGTTCCTGTCATAAAGGATTTTTGATTGTAGATTAACGATTTTAGATTTCTGATTAAAAACTAAGACTTTGCAAAGATAATTGATTGTATTACTTTTTTATAGACAGTTTGTTATAAAAATTAAAAGACTTTATAAATAAAAAAAATCCCAAAACTATAAGCCTTGGGATTTATATAAAAATTAAAATTCACGACTCACAAAATCAAAATCAGAAATCGTTAATCCTCAATCTTAAATCATTTTATTTGTTCAATATTTTTTCTTGGTGTTCAATACTTTCTTGGTGAATTCCTTTAAATAATTTAACGATAAATTCTTCGGTTAATCCTTTTTTAGCCCCTTCAGCAACCATTTTCGCTTGAATTTCGTTCCAACGATTGTTTTGCAATACAGCAACATTATTATCTTTTTTCACTTGACCAATTTCGTCAGCTACCTTCATACGTTTTCCTAAAAGGTCTAATAAATTTGCATCTAGAACATCGATGTTTGCTCTTAATTTTGTCATTTTTTGTTCGAAATCAGCTGTATCACCGCTCACTTTTCTGATTTTCAAATCTTTCAAAATTTGTTTCAAAGCGTCTGGTGTAACTTGTTGTGCAGCATCACTCCAAGCATTTTCTGGATCATGATGTGTTTCGATAATCATACCGTCATAATTCAAATCTAAAGCCTCTTGAGTCACTTCAAGAATCATCTTACGATTTCCAGTAATATGAGATGGATCGATGATTAAAGGCAAATCAGGGAATTTATTTTGCAATTCAATAGCAATTTGCCATTCTGGAATATTTCTGTATTTTGTTTTTTCGTAAGTAGAAAAACCTCTGTGTATCACTCCTAGATTTTTGATTCCAGCAGCATACAAACGTTCAACACCACCTAACCATAGAGCCATATCTGGATTTACTGGATTTTTTATCAATACAATTTTATCAGTTCCTTTTAATGTATCAGCAATTTCTTGAACAGCAAACGGGTTTGCAGTTGTACGTGCACCAACCCATAAAATGTCGATATCATTTTCTAAAGCCAATTTACAGTGTGCAGCGGTAGCAACTTCAGTTCCCATTAGCAATCCTGTTTCTGCTTTTGCTTTTTTCAACCATTTTAATCCAATTTCACCAACACCTTCAAATCCTCCTGGACGAGTTCTTGGTTTCCAGATTCCTGCTCTAAAAACACTAACATCTGAATTTTTCAATTCGTGAGCAATTTTCAAAACTTGTTCTTCAGTTTCAGCACTACAAGGTCCTGCTATTACAAATGGATGAGTCAAATTGAATTCGTTCAACCAATTTCTCATTTCTTTCTTGTTTTCCATCTTCTTTTTAATTTGTTATTTTTGTTATTTTATTTTGTTTCTTCTATCTAAATTTTTTAAACTACTTATTTCTTCATTCCGTTTAATATTTCTTTTATTTTATTCACGCTTTGCATTTCGTGATAAATGGCTTCGTAATCATCCTTCTCCAACAACTCTTTGAACTTGGACAAATTCGAAATATATTCTTCCAATGTCTTCACCACTTGCGTCTTATTTTGTTTGAAAATTGGCGTCCACATTGCTGGAGAACTTTTCGCTAAACGAACTGTACTTTCAAAGCCAGAACCCGCCATATCAAATATATCTTGCTCCACTTTTTCTTTGTCAATTACCGTTTTTCCAAGCATAAACGAACTAATATGGGACAAATGCGACACATAAGCAATATGTTTATCATGCGATTTTGGATCCATATATCGGATTCTCATTCCCATATTTTTAAACAATTCGATTGCTTTTTCCTGTAATTTAAAAGTGGTTTTTTCCACCTCACAAATGATATTGGTTTTATCTTGAAACAAACCTTTTATTGCCGCCGAGGGCCCTGAAAACTCCGTTCCTGCAATTGGGTGCGTAGCAATATAATTTCTTCTTCTTGGATGATTGGCAACCGCTTCGCAAATTGGCGTTTTGGTAGAACCCACTTCAAAAACAATTGTATTCTCACCAATAGCATCCAAAACTTTAGGCAAAACTGTCAACGCAATATCTACAGGGACCGAAACGATTACAAAATCAGCATCGACCAAATTATCATACGTTGCTGCAGCGTCAATAACTCCCAAAGCTATGGCTTCCGCCAAATGACTTTCGTTGCTGTCAATACCATAAATAGTCGCTTCCGGATGCAGTGATTGGATGTCCAATACCATCGAACCACCTATTAATCCTATCCCTATTACAAATACTTTCATTTTTATTATGCTTTTGGCTTTTGGCTTTTGGCTTTTGGCTGCTGACAATTTGCCAACGGCTATAAGCTACTAGCCAATTGCAAATCTATTTATCGCTTCTTGAACTTTTTCCTCTTTTACACATAATGCAAAACGGATGTAACCTTCACCATTGCTACCAAAAATGGTTCCCGGCGTTATAAATATCGATTTCTCGTATAATATTTTATCTATAAAATCTTCTGACGATGTGATTCCATCAGGCAATTTTGCCCAAACAAATAAACCAACACCTTCTTTATAAACTTCACATCCCAATTTCTCAGCCAATTGTTCGGTAAGAATGCGTCTTCTTTTGTAAATAGTATTCATCGAATCGAACCAAGACTTGTCACTTTTCAAAGCTGCAATCGCTCCTTTTTGAATCCCGAAAAACATTCCGCTATCCATGTTGCTTTTTACTTTCAATACCGCATCAATACAAGCCGCATTTCCTAAAACCATTCCCACTCGCCAACCTGCCATATTGAAAGTTTTTGATAGTGAATTCAGTTCCAAAGCTACTTCTTTGGCGCCTTCCACTTGCAACAAACTCATTGGATTATCATTCAAAACAAAACTGTACGGATTGTCATTGATTAATAATATCTCATGTTTTTTGGCGAAAGCCACCAACTTTTCGAACAATTCTAAACTTCCTCTCGCTCCTGTTGGCATGTGCGGATAACCCATCCACATGATTTTTACTTTCGATAAATCTAATTTTTCTAAAGCTTCAAAATCAGGTTCCCAATTATTCGCTTCTTTTAAATCGTAATAAACCGGAACTGCACCCACTAAATTCGTCACCGAAGTGTAGGTTGGATATCCTGGATTTGGAATCAAAACATGATCGCCTTCATTCAAAAAAGCCAACGAAATATGCATAATTCCTTCTTTGGAACCCATCAAAGGCAAAATTTCAGTATTCGAATTTAAATTAACACCAAAATTATTTTTATAGAAATCGGCCATTCCTTGTCTCAATTCGGGCAATCCTTGGTAACTTTGATATTGATGCGCATTTTCTTCTTGCATCGCCAAAACTACGGCATCAATAACAGCTTGTGAAGGCTTTAAATCCGGGCTTCCAATTCCCATATTGATTATTGGTTTCCCTTCCGAAGCCAATTGTCTTACTTCACGAAGTTTCGATGAAAAATAATATTCTTCAATTATATCTAAGCGTTTTGCTGTTTTGATCATGGTTGTTATTTTTCCTCCCCCCAACCCCCTCCGAAGGAGGGGGAGCCGAAACTGGAATAGGGGATTTTTATATTTATTTCTTGCTCCTTTTATGAAATCTAACTATTTGTTGCTATGCTAATTCCCCCTTCGGGGGCCAGGGGGCTATGGTTTCGTGTTTTTATATTCGCCCAATACTTTGAAATATTCCGCCATAATTTCCATCAATGATTTTGCTTTTGCATACTCTTCGTATTTGTCGAAAGTTACATCCACAAAAAACGAATATTTCCAAGGCGTTTCAATTTTTGGTAGCGATTGAATTTTTGTCAAATTCAGTTTGCAATCACTCATTACATTCAAAACTGCCGCTAAACTTCCGCGTTTATGATCTAATTCAAATTTGATAGAAGCTCTGTTAATTTCATTTTCATCAACAAAAGAATCCTCCTTATTAATAATCACAAAACGAGTCATATTATTATTAATCGTCTGAATTTCTGGTGCCAAAATTTCTAAATCATACATTACCGAAGCCGTTTTACTCGCAATCGCAGCAATGCCTTTCAATTGATTTTCGTGAATTCTTCGCGCCGTTTCTGCTGTATCTTTATCTTCGACTAATTTAATTTTTGGGTATTTTTTCAAGAACTCCATACATTGCAATAACGCCATTGGATGCGAATGTACTTCCTGAATATCCTCAATTTTTTGACCTTTCAAAGCCATTAAATTCTGATGAATATCTAGATAATGTTCGCCAATAATATGCAAATTGTTCTTATCAATCAAAGCATAATTTGGAATAATTGGACCCGCAATAGAGTTTTCTATAGCCATAACTGCTTGGTCTGATTTCCCAGATAATAAGCTAGAAACCAATTCTTCAAACGACAAACATTCGTCTACGGCAACTTCCTGACCGAAGTATTCCTGCGCCACCTGATGATGGAAAGAGCCTTTTATACCTTGTATTGCAATTTTTGTTTTCATTAATACTCAAAAAAAAATCCTGATTTTCATCAGGATTGTATATTAGTTTTATTTGTTTGTTGTTTTTCAAATAACCATAGACAATCCTTACTTCCTAAAGAAGAAATAGTAAGAGTTGCTAAAATAAAAACGGTTATTAGACATTGTGATGCTGTTTTTAATAAATTCTTTGCGAATGTATAAATAATTTTCTTTCAACCAAAAAAAAAGAATGATTTTCTTTAACTAAAAAAAGAATTCTCTGAAATACTTGATTTTATTTAAGCAATAATCAGAAAAAAAGTTTTAAATCAGCAATTAAGCAACTATTTTAAAAATTATTACTTTATTTAATTCTAATCTAATAAATAATATCGTATAAAATTTTCCGCAAACCTAAACTCAAAATGAAATATTACCAAATAAAAAAGCATCCGTAAAAACGAATGCTTTGGTAAAATTTTAGCAAGAAAACTGTTAAAAGTTTTTTGATATCCCAACACTAAACGCTTGTCCTAAACTAAAATTAAAACTTTTAGAATCACTTCCATTACTCGTGGTGTTTTTTAAAGTATTATATCCTAAACCTCCAATATTAAAGTTCAAACCAAATCCTTTTTTAATATTTAAAAACAAAGCTGGAGTTACACCCACATAAAACCCATCCGCTTTGTCTGTATTAGTTGATGGATTAAATCCTCCTGTAGTATATGATTGATCCGCATTATGATATCCAATTCCTAAGTCGGAATAAAATGAAAAAATTTCATTAATTGGCTTAGAATAACGAATAAAACTACCTACAGAAAAACCATTAGATTTGTTATCTACCATTGTAGATGTAGTTTTTGAATTGTTAATAGACGACTCAACGCCTATAGTCCAGTTATCATTATATTGATAACCCACTTTTGGAGAAAAATTAAAAGAATCATAATCCTGTCCCCCCGAATTACCTGATTTTTGAGAAGAATACCCCACATTTCCAGATACTAAAACTGTTCCCTTTTGGGCATTTGCATAGCTAAACATAGCCAAAGCAAGAATCATTAATGTTTTTTTCATTGTTAATTTGTTTTGAATTTAATAAAATATTAACAATAACGATGCCAATTTATAAATAAAAATATTTTTAAAAATAAAAGCTTAGCTGTCAAATAGTTATAAAGTATAAAAATTTGCAATTTGATTTAGTACTTTACTTTTTCTGTTTACTTTTGCATTAAATAAAAATTCCATGTCAATAGAAGTAAATAACATATCGAAAAGTTATGGTGCACAAAAAGCATTAGACGCCATTTCGTTTTCTGTAAAAAAAGGAGAAATCGTTGGTTTTTTGGGTCCAAATGGTGCCGGAAAATCAACATTAATGAAAATATTGACCACCTATATCGCTGCTGATGAAGGATCTGCCGCTGTAAATGGATTTGATGTCAACACCCAAGCCAAATCCGTGCAACAATCTATTGGTTATTTGCCAGAACACAATCCGTTGTACTTAGATTTATACGTTCGAGAATATTTGGCCTTCAATGCCGATGTTTATAAAGTCGCTAAATCCCGAATCGAAGAGGTGATTCAGCTTACAGGTTTATCCAATGAAAGCCACAAAAAAATTGGACAATTATCCAAAGGTTTTCGCCAGCGTGTGGGACTTGCCAATGCTTTATTGCATAATCCTGATGTTTTAATTCTCGACGAACCAACAACAGGTTTAGACCCCAATCAGTTGGTGGAAATTAGAAATGTTATAAAAAACGTAGGGAAAGACAAAACCGTTTTCCTTTCGACACATATTATGCAGGAAGTGGAAGCGATTTGCGACCGTGTCATCATCATCAACAATGGTAAAATTGTTGCCGACAAGCAACTGGATAACTTAATTTCAGCCGCAGCAGCACAAGTGATTGAAGTGGAATTTGACTATAAAGTCGAAGAACAATTGATTGCTAAAATCGAGAATTTGACTTCTTTCAAGAACACCCACGATATGATTTGGGAATTGACTTTCAATGCTGATAAAGATATGCGTCCCGCCGTTTTTGATTTTGCCAATGCCAATGGTTTGAAAACATTGCAATTGAATCAGAAAAACAAGAATTTAGAAGCGGTTTTTAGGGAGATTACGAAGTAGTTGGATAAAAAAAGACCTCAAAGGTTTTAAAAACCTGTGAGGTCTGAAATAAATTAGATACGATTGCGTCGTTCCTCGTAGTTCACTAAAAAACCTGACTCGCTATTTGGTGAATATTATCTGATTTTCCCATAGAATAATAATGCACGCAAGGCACACCAAACTCGATTAATTCTTTGGATTGTTGCACAGCAAATTCAATCCCAATTTGGCGAACAGCTGCATTATCTTTTGCCTGTTCGATAGAATGAATCAAAGATTGTGGCATATCTAACCAAAAAACTTGTGGCAATAATTGCAAATGACGTTTTACGGCAACAGGCTTAATTCCTGGAATAATTGGCACAGTAATTCCGATTGCACGAGCAGCTTCCACAAATCTAAAATAACGCTGATTGTCGAAAAACATTTGCGTCACAATATAATCGGCTCCAGCATCTACTTTTTCTTTCAATCTTTTTAAATCCGCTTCCAAACTTGGTGCTTCAATGTGTTTTTCGGGATATCCTGCAACACCCACACAAAAATCAGGTGCGTTCTCCATAGGTAAAGTATCGTGCAAAAACTGACCTGAATTCATCGCTTTGATTTGTTTTACCAAATCTACGGCATACGCATTTCCACCTTTTGTTGGTTCAAAATACTTCTCTCCTTTCATTGGATCACCACGTAGCGCTACCAAATTATCAATACCTAAATAATGACAATCAACCAATAAATATTCGGTTTCTTCTTTGGTAAAACCACCACAAAGCACATGCGGAATAGCATCTACTCCGTATTTATGTTGGATAGAAGCGCAAATTCCCACTGTTCCCGGACGCATACGCGTGATGCGACGATCAAAAAGTCCGTCTTTCTCGATGTACACATATTCTTCTCTCGAAGTTGTAACATCAATAAAAGGAGGATTAAAATCCATCAACGGATCTATATTGGCATACAAATCTTTGATATTACTCCCTTTTTGTGGCGGTACAATTTCGAAAGAAAACAAAGGTTTTCCAGCAGCGTTTTCTATATGTTGTGTTACTTTCATTATTCTGTCTTAATGTTTAAAAGCCGAAGGTCGAAAATCAGCATCTTTGAGACTTTATGACTTTAGACTTTATGACTAATTTTAATCTGCTATATTCGGATTCAACCATTTCATCGCCATATCCGTTGAAATACTTCTACGTTTGGCATAATCTATAACCTGATCTTCTTTTATTTTTCCAAGTCCAAAATACTTGCTTTCAGGATTTCCAAAATAATATCCAGAAACCGATGAAGCGGGCCACATGGCCATACTTTCGGTCAAAGTTACTCCAATTTCTTGTTCTACATTTAGCAATTTCCAAATTGTTGGTTTTTCTAAATGGTCGGGACATGCTGGATAACCTGGCGCTGGACGAATTCCTTTATAGATTTCTTCGATCATTGCTTCGGCAGTTAAATTTTCATCTGCAGCATAACCCCAAATTTCTTTACGGATTTTTTCGTGTAAATATTCGGCGAATGCTTCTGCAAATCGGTCTGCCAATGCTTTCACCATAATCGAATTATAATCATCTAAATCCTTTTCGAATTCGGCTGCCCATTCGTCAACACCAAAACCAGTTGTTACACAAAATGCACCCATATAATCCGTTTTTCCGCTGTCTTTTGGCGCAATAAAATCAGATAAGGCAATATTTGGAGCGCCTTTTGTTTTCTGCGCTTGCTGACGCAAAGTCAAGAATTTCTCCAATAACTTTCCGCTTTCGTCACGTACTTCTATATCATCATCATTGACTTGATTTACCGGAAAAATTCCGTAAATCCCTTTTGCAGTCAATTTTTTGTCTTTCAAAATAATTTCCAACATTTCTTTGGCATCAGCAAAAACAGAAGTAGCTTGTTCGCCAACAACTTCATCCGTTAAAATTGCAGGATATTTTCCAAACAATTCCCATGTTCTAAAAAACGGCGTCCAGTCAATATAAGGAACCAACACATCCAAATCGACTTCGATGGTTTTTGTTCCAATGAAATTAGGCGTCATCGGATTGTAATTCTCCCAATCCAATTGTAATTTATTTTTACGTGCTTCTTCAATATTCAAGAAATTCTTATCACGAGAACGATTCAAAAATGTTTCTCTAAAAGCGTCATATTCTTCCCGAATCGAATTCGTATACGTTTCTTTATCGCTATTTAATAAATTTCCAGCCACCGTTACGGCTCTCGAAGCATCGTTTACGTGAATCACGGTTTCTCTATATTGAGGCGCAATTTTCACGGCCGTATGCGCTCTAGAAGTTGTAGCACCACCAATCATTATTGGAATTTTGACATTTAATTTGTCTAATTCCTTCGCCAAATAAACCATTTCGTCCAATGACGGCGTGATTAATCCGCTTAATCCAATGATGTCTACATTGTGTTCGATCGCTGCTGCAATGATTTTCTCTGGTGCAACCATGACGCCTAAATCGACGATTTCATAGTTGTTACAAGCCAAAACCACCGAAACAATATTTTTTCCAATATCGTGAACATCGCCTTTTACAGTTGCCATTAATATTTTCCCTGCGCTAGATGATTTACCATCTTTTTGAGCTTCAATATAAGGTAACAAATATGCCACTGCTTTTTTCATTACACGTGCCGATTTCACCACTTGTGGCAAAAACATTTTTCCGCTTCCGAATAAATCACCAACGACATTCATTCCTGCCATCAAATTTATTTCGATAACTTCAATCGGTTTTGAAGCGGCTAATCGAGCTTCTTCAATATCTAATTCTATAAATTCATCAATTCCCCGTACCAAAGAATGCGTTAATCGCTCTTGGATGGTTCCTGAACGCCACTCTTGAACTGCTTTTTCATTCCCTTTAAAATCGCCTTTTACATTTTCTGCAAAGTCTAATAAACGTTCTGTGGCATCTTCTCTTCGGTTCAATAAAACATCTTCAACGTGTTCCAAAAGATCTTTTGGAATCTCATCATAAATCGACAACATTTCGGGATTGACAATTCCCATTGTCATTCCGTTTTTGATGGCGTGATACAAGAAAGCAGAATGCATCGCTTCACGCACCGTGTCATTCCCTCTAAAAGAGAACGAAACGTTACTCACACCTCCAGAAACGTGCGCATGCGGCAAATTTTCTTTAATCCATTTTGTGGCTCGGAAGAAATCTAAAGCGTTCAGTTTATGTTCGTCCATTCCTGTGGCAACAGGAAAAATATTAGGATCGAATATGATGTCTTCGGCTGGAAAACCAACCACATTAACCAAAATATCATAGGAACGTTTGCAAATTTCGATACGTCTTTCGTAATTATCGGCTTGCCCTTTTTCGTCGAAAGCCATAACAATTACGGCAGCTCCGTAACGTTTTATCAATTTAGCATGATGAATAAATCGTTCTTCTCCTTCTTTCAAAGAAATCGAATTCACCACACTTTTACCTTGAGCCACTTTCAAACCGGCTTCGATAATTTCCCATTTCGAACTGTCGATCATCAAAGGAACACGAGAAATATCCGGTTCCGAAGCGATTAAATTCAAGAAAGTGGTCATAGCATAAACGCCGTCAAGCATTCCTTCATCCATATTAATATCGATGATTTGAGCACCACCTTCTACTTGGTCACGAGCCACAGCTAGTGCTTCAGCATATTTTTCCTCTTTGATAAGACGCAAAAATTTTCGCGAACCGGTTACATTCGTTCTTTCACCAACGTTTACAAAGTTGGTTTCTGGCGTAATGATTAACGGTTCAAGACCTGATAATTTTAAATATTTATGTTTTGCTTCTGCCATTATATCGTTTCTGTAATTTTTCTCGGTTTATAATCCTTTGCAACCTCAGCAATTAATCGGATGTGATCTGGATTTGTACCGCAACAACCACCGATAATATTGATTAAATTTTCGTCTAAATATTCCTTGATTTGCGCTTGCATTTCTTTTGGCGTTTCGTCGTATTGCCCAAAAGCGTTTGGCAATCCAGCATTAGGATGTGCCGAAATATTGAAAGACGTATTTTGTGACAATTGTTTCAAATACGGTTTCAGTTGGTGCGCTCCAAGAGCACAATTGAAACCAACGCTCAACAACGGAATATGTGAAATCGAAATCAAGAAAGCTTCAACGGTTTGCCCAGAAAGTGTTCTTCCCGAAGCATCGGTAATCGTTCCTGAAACCATGATTGGAATATCAATCTTGCGTTCGTCTTTTACTTCTTCGATAGCGAAAAGGGCTGCTTTGGCATTTAAAGTATCGAAAATCGTTTCGACCATTACTAAATCTACGCCACCATCAATCAAAGCTTCAACTTGTTGTTTATAAGCAATGCGTAAATCGTCGAAAGTTACGGCTCTGTAACCCGGATCGTTTACTTCTGGCGACATACTTGCTGTACGGTTTGTTGGTCCGATTGAACCGGCAACAAAACGAGGTTTTGCTGGATTTTTTGCGGTAAATTCATCGGCTACTTCGCGAGCAATTTTTGCCGATTGAAAGTTTAATTCGTAAACAATGTCTTCCAAATGATAATCGGCCATACCAATTGTGGTGCTCGAAAAAGTATTAGTTTCGACAATATCAGCTCCCGCTTCGAAATATTGTGCATGAATGTCTTTTATCGCTTTGGGCTGAGTTATAGACAACAAATCGTTATTCCCTTTTAGAGAATACGGAAAATCTTTGAAACGTTCTCCTCGGAAATCTTCTTCGGAAAAATTATAGCGTTGTAACATCGTTCCCATTGCTCCGTCGAGAACGAGAATTCGTTTTTTGATTTCTTCTTGTATTTTTGGCATAATTTATTTTTTGCCGCTAAGGCGCTAAGGCGCAAAGCATTGATTATTAATAACAAACGTTCAACCTATTGCATACTAGCCCTGATTACTTCACCTTACTTCTATTTTATTCGGAGTTCAGTGAACTTCGTTTAAAGCGACATCCTTTATGGCTGGAGTTCAGACGCAAAGTTAAAGCGAATAGCAGTACACGAGCGCAGCGAACTGGCGGAGCAAATAACTCCTGAAAGCCTAAAAATGATTTGCTTAACCCCAATTTTTGAACGCTGCAAAGTAAAGACATAGCGCAATTAATCGCAAACTTAAGTGGGTTTTATTGCTTGCCTTTTAAAGTTTGAGTGATTTCGTTCATTTTTTGAACTTTTTCTTCGAAATCTCCCTTTAAAGTTTTACGATATTCATTCAGGTTTTCGACCATTGAATTGATATCGTCTGGGATTATTTCTTCGAAGAATTCGCGCAATCTTTTGGCAGTTGTTGGAGATTTTCCGTTGGTCGAAATGGCAATTTTTACGTGTCCTTTGGTTACGATTCCGCCTAAATAATAGTCGCACAATGGCGGCGTATCAGCGATATTGCAAATTAAATATCTTTTCCGAGCCAAATCGTAAACACGTTTATTCACTTTTAAATCGTCGGTGCAAGCGATAACCATGTGGCGTTTGCGAAGCATCCAGCGATTGAATTTTTTGTATGTCAGTTTAACCGAAGGATGTTTTTGCGCTAGTTCTTCTAATTGCGAAAGAAACTTTGGCGCAACTACCTCAACATTGGCATTGGGACTTGACTTCAATAGAAACGATAATTTTTCTAAGCCTACATTTCCGCCACCAACAATGAGAACATTCATTTGGTGTAGTTTAAGAAAAACTGGATAAAGCTCATTCCTCTCCCCGACCACGCCATGGCGTGGAGCCGAGTCCTGAATATTGGAATGTGATTCGTTTTTTGACATTATTCTATTTAACTATGCTTTACTAATTACAGATAAAGTTATTTATTTTTAAACCATTGAGAAATTAAGGTTCATTAAGGCTAAAAACTTAATTTTCTTAATTTCTTAATGGTTTAAAAAAGGATTCATTTGATCGAAATATTATTTTATTCTCTAGCGTAAACTTTATTTGAAATCAATTCTTGGTGGAAGCTTTTCAGCTTATTACTTTCTCTTACGACTTCACCAATTACGATAATTGCGGGCGAGCTCAAACCATTATCTGCGACCACTTTTGTGATAGTATTTATGGTTCCAACGCCTACTTTTTCGTTGGGTAAAGTTCCGTTTTGAATAATCGCAACGGGAGTTTCGCCTTTGGATTCGTTTTGGAAAAGGGCTACAATTTGATCCAATTTACTCATTCCCATCAAAATCACGACAGTTGCCGATGATTGAGCTGCGAGAGCAACATCTTTGGATAATTTCCTGTCGGAAGTGGTACCAGTAATAACCCAAAAACTTTCGGAAACCCCTCTTTTTGTCAAAGAAATTCCTTGATTGGCAGGAACGGCAATCGATGATGAAATTCCCGGAATTACTGCTGTCGGAATTCCGAAACTTTCAATGTATTCGATTTCTTCGCTTCCGCGGCCAAAAATAAAAGGATCGCCGCCTTTAAGTCGCACCACGTTTCCGTAAGTCAATGCATTATCTACAATCAATTGATTGATTTGATCTTGCGTATATTCGTGACAGCCTTTTCTTTTTCCAACAAATATCTTGATGGATTTTTTTGGGGCATACGTCAATATTTCTTCGTTTGCCAAAGCATCATACAAAACCACATTGGCATCAGCAAGCGCTTTTGCTCCTTTGATGGTAAGCAAATCCGGATCGCCCGGACCGGCACCTACTAATGTTACTTTTGGTTTTATGATTTTATTCATTTACTAAATCTTTAGATCTGTATAATTCGATTGCTTCAAAAAATGCTGTTGCATCTTGAATATAACTTTTTGCAAAGGCTTCCGAAGGTTCGTTTTCATTAATTTGGTAAACCAATTCTTTGAAAGTCGATCTCAATCCGATTTTATTTGTCGCTGTAAATACCGTGTCGAATAAATCGATGATTCCTGCGTGATGATTTGTTTTTTGGTTTTCGGCAAGCAATAACGCTTTGGCACCATTTACAAAACCTGCATAAGCAAGGTAAATGGCATCCGACCATTTTTTATCGTCGAAAGCTTCGGCTGCGAAAGTCATTTTGTCCTTGGCTTCTAATATCAATGTAGCCACTAAATCAATCACAACACCGGCACATTCGCCCACACCAATCGCTTTTACATAGTTATCGGCATTTCCCCAATCTACAAAATCAGCTTCGGTAAGGTTGGTAATATCCGAAAGTGGTTTCAACAATTCGAAGAAATAGTTTTCGCCTTTGGCATCGTAATAGTTCAAAAACGAGATTCCGTTGGCATTCGCTTCGAAATCATTCAAAAGAAAACGTAACGCTTCTGGACCACGACGACTAGGGATTTTGATTACTTTATCAGCAAATCGACCTTCACCATTTCCTAAATTTCCTCCACCCAATAACACTTGAAGTGCTGGCGCCACTAATTTTCCTGAATTGATAGACATTCCTTGAAAACCAATTTCCGCCATATTGTGTTGTCCACAAGCATTCATACAACCACTAATTTTGATCGTGATTCCATGATTATTATTGTATTGTGGATATTCTGTAGCCAAAACTCTTTCTAGTTCCGTAGCAATTCCGGTGCTGCTCGCAATACCAAGATTACAAGTATCCGTTCCAGGACAAGCGGTAATATCCGCAGTCGAATTATATCCTAAAGCCACAAAATTTAATTTAGCTAATTCTTGGTAGAAAAAAGCTAAATCTTCTTCTTTGATATGACGTATAAGAATGTCTTGTCTCAATGTAAAACGCAATTCATCTGCTGCGTAATTTTTGATTAAATCAGCCAATAATCTCGCTTTATCCGTATAGAAATCACCCAAAGCGACTTTTACACCAATGGCTACATATCCGGCTTGTTTTTGTTGAATTACATTCGATTTTTTCCAAGCTTCGAAAGCGGCAACATCTTCGATTACTACTTTTGGCGCTGCCAATAAAGGCGCTGGAATTGGAGCATCAAAATCAGTTGTGTCGATTTCTACTGTTTGGTAAGACAACGCTTTTTTCTCTTCTTCGACCAATCGCAAAAATTCGTCTCTTCCTATTTCTTTGATTAAGAATTTCAAACGTGCTTTCAAACGTTTATTTCTTTCACCAAAACGGTCGAAGATTCTTAAAACCCCTTCGGTTGTTGGGATAATTTGGTTTACTGGAATAAATTCTGATAATAATTCAGCGTGATGGGGTTGAGAACCTAATCCACCACCAATCATTACTTTAAATCCTCTTTCACCATTTACAATTTTTGGAATAAATCCTAAATCATGTAAATAACTCAAAGCTGTATCTTCATCTGAAGACGAAAATGACATTTTAAATTTACGTCCCATTTCCTGACAAACTGGATTTCTCAAGAAAAATTGGAACAAAGCATACGCATAAGGCGAAACGTCAAAAGGTTCGTCAGTATCAATTCCTGCTGTTTCGCTAGCTGTAATATTACGTACTACGTTACCGCAAGCTTCACGAAGTGTGATGTCGCTTTTTTCTAATTCGGCCCAAAGTTGTGGAGTTCTGTCTAAACTTACATAGTGAATTTGGATATCCTGACGCGTTGTAATGTGCAAACGTCCGGTTGAATATTCATCCGAAACTTTAGAAACACGTAACAATTGCTCGCTAGTCACTTTACCAAAAGGTAATTTGATACGAATCATTTGCACGCCTTCTTGACGCTGGCCATATACGCCACGCGCTAAACGAAGACTGCGAAAACGCTCGTCGTCAATTTTTCCTTCTTTGAATAAGAATATTTTTCTTTCTAAATCGATGATGTCTTTTTGGACAATCGGATTCTCTATTTCTGTTCTAAAACTTTCCATCTAAACTATTTTTTTTCCTCCCCCCAGCCCCCTCCGAAGGAGGGGGAGTTGAGTCTGGCATGTTTTTATATATTAATTCTCTTTATTCTTTTGCTTTGCTTTGTTTGTCTATTCCAAAATTCAAAACCAACACTAATCGGTAATGTCTCCCTCCCCTTCGGGGAGGGATGGGGTGGGGATTATTATCGTATAAATCCAACTCCAGCAGTTGTGTTTGTTGAAGCATCAATTAAAATAAAAGCTCCATTTGATTTGTTGTCATTATAGGCATCAAAATAAATGGCTTTACTCAATTTGATATTTACTTCGCCAATTTCGTTTATGGCTAATTGAGATGCTTCTTTTGTTCCTGAGAAATCAGTTGCAATTATATTTTTCACACTATCAATTTTAGCCAAAACTCGGTTCGTGTTGTGTTGCACGAAATATTTTGCTCCTGGAACTAGTTTTTTACTGTCCATCCAGCAAACTGTTGTATTAATGTCTTTTTCAACTTTAGGAAGCTCGCTCGATTTTACAATCATATCGCCTCTTGTCACATTGATGTCATTTTCTAATTCGATTGTGATCGAAGAACCCACAGAAGCTTCATCAAATTGTTGATCGAAAAAGTTAATCTTTGTTACTACAGATTCCGTCAAAGATGGAAGAACAGTAACTGCATCACCCACTTTAATATTGTTTCCATATAATTTTCCTGCATATCCTCTAAAATCGTGATATTGCTCTGTTTTCGGACGAATCACTGTTTGAACAGGGAAACGTGCTTTTCCTTTTTCATAAACATCTGCAGGCTCTAAAGCTTCAAGATGTTGCAAGATGGTTTGTCCGGTGTACCAAGGCATTCCGCCTAATGATTCCACTACGTTATCTCCTGTCAAAGCGCTCAACGGAATATAACTTACGTTTTGTTCTTTGAACGTGCTTTTTGCATTCAATGCTTGAAAATCAGCTTTGATTTTGTTGTAAACTTCTTCCGAATAATCAACTAAATCCATTTTGTTTACGGCAACAATCACTTCTTTAACACGCAATAAATTATTGATGAAAAAGTGACGATAGGTTTGCTCAATAACTCCTTTACGAGCATCAATCAAAATGATCGAAACTTGTGAAGTCGAAGCTCCTGTAACCATGTTACGTGTATATTCTACGTGACCTGGAGTATCGGCAATGATATAACTTTTCTTGGCGGTCGAAAAATAAATATGCGCTACGTCAATCGTAATTCCTTGTTCTCTTTCGGCAACTAAACCGTCTGTAGCCAAAGAAAAATCAAGATAATCATATCCTTTTTGCTTGCTGCTTTTTTCGATTGCTTCAAGCTTATCTACTGTTAATGATTGTGTATCGTATAATAATCTTCCGATTAATGTGCTCTTTCCGTCATCTACACTTCCTGCTGTTGCTATTTTTAAAACTTCCATTCTTTTTATTTTAGTTGATGGTTGTTAGTTGATAGTTGTTGGAGTTAAACCGCTCCATTCAATCCATCACCTAACAACAATTAATTATTAGATTTAGTTGTTGAATTTTAAAGATGGTTATTGACTAAATCGAAACTATCAACCAAAAACCATCAACTATCAACTAAAAGTATCCTTGTTGTTTTCTTTTTTCCATTGCGGCTTCCGAACGTTTATCATCAATTCTGGCCCCTCTTTCAGAGATTGTTGATGATCTAATTTCGCCAACTACTTCTGCAATTGTAGCTGCATACGAATCAACCGCTGCGGTGCAACTCATATCTCCAACGGTTCTAAAACGAACGATTCTTTCTTCGACAACCTCATCTTCTTCTTGGTAAACAAAAGGAGAATGTGACCAAATCATACCGTCACGCAAGAAAACTTTACGTTTGTGTGAAAAGTAAATCGATGGAATTTCGATTTGCTCTTGCTCGATGTAACTCCAAACGTCTAATTCTGTCCAGTTCGAAATGGGGAAAACACGAACGTTTTGACCATTTTCGATTTTTCCATTCAATAAATCAAACAATTCTGGTCGTTGATTTTTTTCGTCCCATTGTCCAAAATCATCACGAACCGAGAAAATACGTTCTTTAGCTCTTGCTTTTTCTTCGTCACGACGCGCACCACCAATACAAGCATCAAATTTGAATTCTTCAATGGCATCCAAAAGCGTAGTTGTTTGCAAGCTATTTCTACTAGAATATTTACCAGATTCTTCAACTACTTTTCCTGAATCGATAGCATCTTGTACATTACGAACAATTAATTCCAATCCTAATTCAGCAACTAATCTATCTCTAAATTCGATTGTTTCAGGAAAATTGTGACCTGTATCTACGTGCAATAATGGAAAAGGAATTTTCGCAGGAAAGAAAGCTTTTTGTGCCAATCTTACCAATGTAATCGAATCTTTTCCACCAGAGAAAAGCAAAACTGGTTTGTCGAATTGAGAAATAACTTCTCTAAAAATGTAAATCGCTTCGCTTTCAAGAGCGTTTGTTTTTAATAATGTACTCATGTTATGTTTTTTATTTCATCAACGGATTAAAATCCATTGCTACAAAATGATTCGTTCCTACGGAACTTGTTATAATTATTCTTAATTTCCATTAAACGATTAAACAAATAACCGATTAAACTTTTTATTTCTGGTGCAACCCGCATTCTTTATGACTCGATTCCCACCACCATCTTCCGGCTCTAATATCTTCGTCAGGCGTGATTGCTCGTGTACATGGCGCGCAACCAATACTTACAAAACCTTGTTTGTGCAAGGCATTTTGCGGCACATTATTGTCGTCAATATATTTTTGAACTTCCGCTAATGTCCATTTTAACAATGGATTGAATTTGATAATATCAAAATGAGCATCGTATTCAAAAAGTGCTAAATCATTTCTGTTTTCGGATTGTTCGGCTCTTAAACCGGTTATCCAAATTGAATTTCCTTTCAAAGCATTGGTTAACGGCGCTACTTTTCGAATGAAACAACATTGTTTTCTGTTCTCCACCGATTCGTAAAAACTGTTTGGGCCTTTTTCCTGAAGCAATTGCACTATTGCCGTAGCTTCCGGAAAACAAACTTTGATTTCTTTTTTATACTTTTTCAAGGTTTTATGAAAAACATCGTACGTTTCTTGAAATAATCTTCCTGTATCCAAAGTAAAAATGGTAATTGGCAAATCGTTTTTGGCGATTAAAGCCGTAATTACTTGATCTTCCTGACCGAAAGAAGTCGAAAAAACCACTTTATCTTTGTATTCAATAGCCAAAAAAGCCAAAGTTTCCTCGATAGAGAAATTAGCTGTTTTTTCTAATAACGTTTTTACTGCTGTTGCACTCATTTTATTTTTATTAAATCTATTACCCTATCGGTTTGGTAGATTAGTCCGCAAAAGTACTATTTTTTTTAGAAGTACAAAATTTATCGACTTGAATTTATATATTTTTTAATTCAAAAAAAACCTTAGTTTGTCATTTCGAAGAAGGAGAAATCGCATAACGAGAGCAACAAATGTGATTTCTCCTTCTTCGAAATGACAAATAGAAATTTATATTGTTAAAATGCGATGTCCGCGAGAGAGTTGTTTTCTAAAATCATCAAAGTGTTGTCTCGCACTTCCATCATCAGCTTACGAACGGCACAAATAGATTCATCCGTGCAATCGTCGCATTTTTCATAAAAGTTATGGCTGGCGCAAGGCAACAAGGCAATGGGTCCTTCGAGAATGCGATAGACATTTGCCATATTAATATCTTTGGGGTCTTTTATTAAATAATAGCCGCCGCCTTTTCCTTTTTTGGCACCCAAAAAACCAGAATGACGCAGCAACAACAAAATACTTTCGAGAAACTTAATCGAAATATGTTCTGCTTTTGCAATTTCGGCAATAGCAACAGGCGTTTGATCTTCTTGGCGCGCCAAAAAAGTCAAAGCTTTTATTCCGTATTTTGTTTTTTTTGAGAGCATGATTTATTTTTGATTGAAGATTAACGATTGCTGATTTTTGATTTAAAAAACAAAGCGTGCATTAAAATATTTACCATTTTCCGTAAAAATCAGTTATATCAAAATAAAACCTAATTGTTTCGTTTTTCGGAATAGTTTGAATATTGACTGAATCATATCTTTTACCTTTTTCCTCAAATGTAGATTGCACACCTGGTTTCCAATCTACAAATTTAACACCATATTTTTTCGCTATAAAATCATATTCCGCAGCAACTCCATTTCGTTCATTTCCAGCTTCTTTAATTACAATTGCTTTTTCAATAGTTATTCCATCGCCTCCTGTATAAACTACTTTTGTTAAATCTGGTGGTTTATTCCAAAGTTCTCTTTCTTTTTGTGTTAAACCTACTTGCTGAGTTATGCAAGATGTTAGCAAAAAAAACATCAAAAATACGGGAATAAATCTTTTCATTTGTTTGAGTATTAATAGTTAAATATCAATATTTTGAATGCTTTGTCAAAGTTTTAAACTTTGACAAAGCTATAAATTTCTATGATAACGCCTGTTCCAAATCAGCGATTACATCATTAACGGTTTCTAAACCTACCGAGACCCTTACTAAATCCGGTGATTCCAACGACATAACCCACGGTTTAAACCGCGGGCTATTGGGTATATAACGCTATTGAATATCGTTCTTCAATTAGAAATCTGCAATCTAAAATAGTTAATCATCAATCTAAAATCTTATGACAACGCCTGTTCCAAATCAGCAATTACATCATTAACGGTTTCTAAACCTACAGAAACTCTTACCAAACCATCGGTGATACTTACTGCCAAACGTTCTTCAACAGATAATTTACTATGTGTTGTAGAGGCTGGATGCGTAACAATCGTTCTAGTATCTCCTAAATTAGGTGACAACGAACATAATTTTATTTTATCTAAGAAAGCTCTTCCTGCTTCAAGACCGCCTTTGATTTCGAAAGCAACAATATTTCCACCTAATTTCATTTGCTTTTTAGCAATTGCATATTGTGGATGCGATTTCAAGAACGGATATTTTACCTTATTTACGTTAGGATGTTGCTCTAAAAACTCGGCTACTTTCATTGCATTTTCGCAATGTCTGTCTAAACGAATGGCCAAAGTTTCTAAACTTTTCGACAATACCCACGCATTAAACGGTGATAAAGAAGGACCTGTCAATCGAGAAAATAAATATATTTTTTGAATTAATTCGGCCTCACCAACCGTTATTCCGCCAAGAACTCTACCTTGACCGTCCATTAATTTTGTAGCTGAATGTATTACCAAATGCGCTCCCCATTTTATAGGTTGTTGCAAATAAGGCGTTGCAAAGCAGTTGTCGATGATCAAAATCAGATTGTGTTTTTTGGCAATAGCCCCAAGCAATTCCAAATCAATAATATCTATTGCTGGATTCGTTGGCGATTCGGCAAAAAGAATTTTAGTGTTGGGTTTAATACAACTTTCAATAGTTTCAGGTTTGTTAATATCGAAATAGGTAGTTTCAATTCCCCATTTTGGAAAATAATTCACAAACAAAGAATGCGTTGCGCCAAATACACTTCCAGCTGACACAATATGATCGCCAGAATTTAACAAAGCCGCCAAGGTAGAATAAACCGCAGCCATTCCGGATGCAAATGCAAAACCAGACTCCGCGCCTTCCATTTGGCAAACTTTCCCGATAAACTCGTTGGTATTTGGATTGCTGTAACGGGAATAAATATTTCTTTCCTTCTCATCGGCAAATGAAGCACGCATATCTTCGGCGTCTTCAAATACAAAACTAGAAGTTAAGAACAAAGGCACGGAATGTTCTAAATATTGTGTGCGTTCTAATTGATTGCGGATGGCATTGGTTTCAAAACCAAATTCTTGATCGTTCATTTTTGTGTTTTTTCCTCTCCCCGACCCTCTCCAAAGGAGAGGGAGCCGAGACTTGAGAGTTGTTATAGTGTTAATTATTTAAGCAAAAATAATATATTTATTTGTTGCTAATTCCCCCTTCGGGGGTTAGGGGGCTTCCGTTCAAAACTACTTTATAATGTATAGTTGCCGTTGGTTCTAATGTTTTAGAAACCGAACAGTATTTTTCGAAAGAAAGTTGTGCTGCTCTTGCCGCTTTTTCTTCGTTAATAGGTCCTTCCAAATAGAAAACCACATAAATATCTTTAAATGGTTTTGCTTCGCCAACTTGAATGCGTTCGCCTTCAACCTCAGCTTTGAAAGAGGTAATGTTTTGACGTTGCTTTTTTAATATTGAAATCATATCGATTCCGCTACAACCGGCAACCCCCATTAGGATTAATTCCATTGGGCTTGGCCCCATATCATTACCGCCAAAATCAGGTCTGGCGTCTAAATTCACTATATGTCCACGATCATTTTTTAGTTGAAAGTGAAAATTTTCGTTTACTCTGTCTAATGTTATTTTCATTTTTCCCCTCCCCAACCCTCCCCGAAGGGGAGGGAGCCATGACTGGAGGTTAGTCCCTTTTTTATTAATAATTTATTTTTAATATCTTATTGAGGTTATTGGTTTTATTTTAAATTTCCGTTTCTAAAATATTATTCCCGTCTAAATAATTCTTAATTATACTTTCAGCTTGATTAAAATCGGATTCATCAACTTGCAACTTTACAGGATTAAAACCTCCCGAAGTAACAACCCAAGGCTCGATACTTGACATATATTCATTTTGAATAAAAACTGTAATTTCTTTTTCTTCCAATAAATTTTTAACATTCATTGCTTCGAAATACGGACCATTAAAGACTACTATCATAATTGTATGTTTTCCCCTCCCCAACCCTCCCCGAAGGGGAGGGAGCCGAAACTGGAGCGTTATTGTTAATAAAAATTAAGTTCATTTCTATTTACTTGTTGCTAATTCCCCCTTCGGGGGTTAGGGGGCTACCCTTTCTCTGACAATCTCAAAATATCTCCAAAAACACCTCTCGCCGTAACTGCCGATCCTGCGCCAGCGCCTTGAATTACGATGGGTCTGTCGCCATAGGATTCCGTGTAAATTTCGAAGAAAGAATCAGAACCTTTCAATCCGCCCAAAGCGGTATCCGAAGGTACGGAAACTAATTTTACTTCGAGGTTTCCTTTGTCATTTTGTAAATCGCCTGACAATTCCCCAATGTATCTCAAAACATGATTGGGTTCTTGATCTTCTTTTATTTTGTTATAAATTGGATCGAATTCCTTCAATTTATGCAAGAAATCAGTAACGTTTCCTTCTCTTAAATGTTCTGGAATTAGGTTTTGAATACTGATTTCTTCAAACTCATTTTGCAAGTCTAATTCTCTTGCCAAAATCAATAATTTTCTTCCCACATCGTT
>CANCPC010000021.1 GCA_947379965.1 Flavobacteriaceae bacterium
ATCCACCAAACCTTGCTCAACGTGAATTCCTTCAACCTTTGTGAGCATTGTTTCTAAAGATTGCGTTTTTAATATACCCACTTTTATTAAAACTCTTTTATCGGTCACGGCAAATTCAGAAGACCTAATTTTTAGAAAACTTTTACCTAACAAAAACAAACCAAATAGAATTACAACTCCACCAAATGCCCCACTACTGCTGTTTATTTTAGCAATTATAATACCAATTATAATAATTGTTATTCCTTTAAGATATTCACTCCAATTTAATTTTGTTCGATAAACAACTGTTTCACCATTCATCAAATGCTTATTAATATAACTCATAATAAATTTATTTTGTTTTTGCGCCTACTCTATAAAGTTTTCAGCTACCCTTTCAATTTTTATCAAAACTATAATACGTAATTATTTATTCCTTACGGGAAACCTCATTTTGGCAAAATTTTTTTTATAATTAGAATAAAAAATAATTTCCATTATAAAAAAATGAATAAAAAAAATCAGAAATAATCAATGAAATAGTAGGTTAACAAAAAAATAAAAATAAAAAATGGGCAATTACTACAATAAAGTAATTGCCCATTTTTAATAAAAAAAATTGGTATTCTATTTCTTAAACAGTTCTTGTAAAGGTTTTAACTGCTCTAGATTTATATTCGAGCTTTTGAGGACAGAAATCATAGTCATACAATTTGTTGGATTCATGTCTTTTCCCAAAATTCGAACCAAAACAAAACCCGAATCTTTTTTATTTGCGTATAGTACAAGCTCATTTATAGGACTATCAGAATCTATATAATAAAGTGAAGCCCCTTCTTTGCCAGAACTCAACTTCATTAATTGCTGGTATTTGGCCTCTTTTAAAATCCCATTCACTTTCGCGAGTTCAACTTCAAACTGAGCTTTGTTATTATCATTTATCTTAAATGCCAAAACATTCATTTTGTCAAAAGATTGCAACGCTTTATTTTGATCTACCGATAATTTAGTTGCATCTACATTCAAAATACTTGGCGAAATATCTAATGCTACAAAGTTCTTGTTTTCAGTATTTTCAACAAAATATTTTTGCAAGCTGGGCGCCGTATTGCAACTTGCCAAAAGCAAGCTAAACAACACAAATAAACTACCTATAACTTTCATTTACTTTTTACCTTTAGTTGCTCTTTTCAAAATTTCACCACCCGGTATTCTCATTTTATCAGTAAGAGCCGAAATTTCACTCAAGTCGAATGCACCTGTGAGCGACAACAAAACCGTTGGATTTTCCTTTGTTCCACCATCAATAAACATCAAAAGTTCTTTTATTTCACCCTCACTTGCCCCAGATTTTACCATGATTCGAATGTTTTTTCCACTTTCATTTACGCGCATTAATTCTTCTAATCCGTTTGATTTTATGTAGGTTTCGGCTGCAGCTTTCATTTCGGTTGTCACTCGTGTACTTGCGGTCGTATACACTTTTAGATTATCAAGCTTTTTGATCAAATTCATGTATTGCTGGGCTTCTTTATCAGAAGAATCCATTTTTACTTTACTCATCAATTCGAACATCTTCTTGTTGACAACAATAGAAGTTACCTCCTCTTGTCCATCGAATTTATCGAAAGCTGCTTGCCCAAAAAACACATTCGATGCCAATGTCATTACTATTGTTACTATTATTTTTTTCATTGTTTTTCTAATTATGATTATATAAAATTAAGTTTTCAGAAGCTCTTTTTCCAATATTCTTTACATTTTCTATGCCAATATTTCTGTTTTCGAGATTATAAATATAGTTCGATATACTTTTTAAGCAAAGTAACAAAAAATAGGCTTGCATTATCCTATCACAATTTCATAAAAAAATACGCATTAAAGACATTTCTAACTACTAGACGAAACTAACTTATTTTTGTTACAAACTCTCTAAAATATCACTAAAGTTAGTAACTTAGCTTTTTATTAAATAAAACTAAAATCATGAAAACAAAATTCAAGATTCTCATTCTCCTCCTTCTTGCTGGCCTTATCTTTCAAAGTTGCCATGACAAGGATGATTCAGCAGTTCCTGTAGTTAAGACTAATTTAGAGGTTCAAAATTTTATTTGGAAGGGTCTTAATCTCTATTATTTATGGCAAGCTGATGTACCTAATTTGTCTGACACCCGATTTGCAAATCAAACACAACTAGATGCTTTTTTGACAGGATACCCAGAACCAGAGACTTTGTTTCAAAATTTACTTAACAAACCTGTAAGTCTTTTTCCTAACGGAGATGCTATTGATCGTTTTAGCTGGATTGTGAGTGATTATTTGGTGTTAGAAGGTCAGCTTCAAGGATCTACAACAAATAATGGAGTAGAATTTGGATTGAGTTATAAATCTTCTGGTTCAACTGAAATTGTGGGTTGGGTTCGCTATATCATTCCAGGTTCGGATGCAGCAAATAAAGACATTCATCGAGGTGATATTTTTTATGGTGTTAATGGAACTCAGCTTACCGTTAGCAATTACCAAGCGCTTTTATTTGGAACAAATAACGATTACACTTTAAATTTAGCCGATATAAGTGGTGGTGTAATCACTCCTAATGGAAGAAATATTGCACTAACAAAAACGGTATTAGACGAAAATCCAATTTTGGTAAATACTGTTATCACAGCGGGTACTCACAAAATAGGTTATTTAATGTATAATGGTTTTTATTCTAATTATGATACTCAATTAAATACAGCTTTTGCGAGCTTAAAATCACAAGGAGTAACTGATTTTGTTCTTGATTTGCGCTATAACGGTGGTGGTTCTATTCAAACTGCAACCCGTTTAGCAAGTATGATAACTGGACAATTTACGGGTCAAGTATTTGCAAAGCAACAATGGAATGCAAAAATACAATCCTATTTTGATGCCAATAGTTCGCAATCGTTGCTAAATCTATTTACCGATAAAATAGGAACAACTCCTATCAATAGTTTGAATATGACCAAAGTTTACATTCTAACTTCCAGAGGAACAGCATCAGCCAGTGAATTAGTTATCAACGGATTGAAACCTTATGTTAGTGTTGTTCAAATAGGAGATGTAACGGTTGGTAAAAATGTAGGTTCGGTAACTTTATACGATTCCCCTGATTTTGGCAATAGTAACAGAAACCCAAATCATCGTTATGCGATGCAACCTTTAGTTTTAAAAATTGTCAACGGACTTGGGTTTGGTGATTATCAAAGTGGCCTAGTTCCAAATTATGATCTTAAGGAAACACCAAGCAATCTTGGTGTTCTTGGAAATCCTTCTGAACCTTTATTAAGCTTAGCTATAGCAAAAATTACCGGTACTGGAAAAAGAGCTCAACCAAGCCCTGGAATAGAATTGGATTATTTCAAAGATTCGAAATCAATAAACGGTATACAAAACCAAATGTATCTTGAAAAAGCGCCCGCAGGTTTACTGAAAGCATTGTAAATTAAACACAAATTCCACAGATTCACACTAGTTAATTGGTATAAATCTGTGGAATCTTTGTTTAAACTTTTCTCTAAGTGTATTACAAATTGATATTCAATCCCAATTTGAAGTTACGTCCAAGTGAATTATAACCCACGTTTTCGACGAAAGCAGCATTAAAAATATTGCTTGCCGTTCCAAAAACTGACAATCTATTTTTTACCAATTCATATCGCAAAGTTGCGTTTACTAATTGATAAGAACCCAAAACTACATTTTGCGTTTCATAGGTATTCCCGTCAAAAAAAGCATCTTTTCTGCTATTCAGATATTGATAATTCAAGTTGAAGAAAGCGTTTTTGTTGATTTGAAAATCCAAAGAAGAATTCACTTTATGCTTCGGAATCAATCGATCTAAGGCTTCATCCACTTGCGTAAAAGTATAATTAGAAATCCATTTTATTTTTTCGTTTAACGCCAAAGTGATTTCGGTTTCTATTCCTTTTGCTTTATTCGTTCCGTCAATATTGATGTATTTATAGGCAGGTGAAAATCCGATGAAATTAGTTTGTTCGCGGTAAAAACCAACCATATTTAATTTGATTTTTTTGTCTAAAAGTTGGGTTTCAAAACCCGCTTCGATAGTGCGGTTTTTCTCGGGCGTTAATCCCGTATTTCCATATTGAGAATACAATTGATAGATACTTGGTGTTACAAAAGCGGTGCTATAAGAAGCCAAAACCTTCAACGGAATAACTTTAAAATCACACGAAGGATTTACATTATAAACCAACTGATTACCGTATTCGCTATGAATATTTAATCGGGCGCCAACATTTAGATTCAAACCAAAATCCGAAATAAAAACTCCCGTTAGGTAAGGATCGATCATATTAAATTTGGCGTTTTCTTTTACAATACTTCCATAAGGCGTAACGCTACTCATATCAAAAAACTGATATTGTGTTCCAGCAACCAAAAACAAAGACTTAGAAAAATTGTATTTATTGTAAGCATCAATATTCACACTTCTGGAATCGTATTGTGAAAATCCAACTGTTCCTGAAAAACTATCTAATTCATTATAAGCACGCGTTATTTTATTAAAACTCGAATTCAACACCAATTGCCCGTTATTGTATTTGTACTTTGGCATAAAGCCAAAACGAAATTGTTCCGTTTTTGAATGGTCTAAATTAGTGTCATTTGTTCCTGTATTATCAAAACCACCGTCATAATCATTGTTGATTTTGTCATAATTCCCGAAGAAATCCAAAGTCAGTTTATCAGTAACTTGATAACCCAATTTCGCCAAATAATTCAATCTCGAAAAACGATCCGCTTCATAAATTGTACTCGGATTTGGAGGTGCAATTTGCGACATTCCATTCGTTTCCGTGCTGTTCAACGAAGCAAAATAATTGATTTTTTTTACGTTTCCGTTTACCGAAAATCCTTGGCTAAAATCCTCTGGTCTAGTTTTGGATGTGCATGCCGTATTAGTAGTTCCAGCATTAAAATAAGCATTTCCCTGAATGGATTTCTTCCCCGATTTCTTCAACGTAATATTAATGACCCCAGTTGCAGCTCCAGTTCCATACAAAGTACTCGAAGCGCCTTTCATAATTTCGATACTCTCCACCTGATTGGCAGGTAGCAATCGCAAGTCGTATTCGATACTTATTCCCGAAGCATCCGTAACCGGAATTCCGTCAACCAAGATGAGTACTTGATTGTTTCTTCCTCCCCGAATGTGAAAGCCCAAATTTTTACCAGGTACGCTTTGGTTTCCATCAATTTCAATCCCCGCAACCGAACTCAGAATGGACGCAATACTTTGCCCTTCCTTCGTTCTTAAATCTTTAGAGGTGATTTTGGTGATTACTTTTCCCGATTTTTCTTTCACCAAAGCAAATTTGGAATCCGAAATTACAACTTCATCTAATAGAGTTGATGAAGCATAAGTGTCTTTTTGCTGCGCAAAAACACAGTTAGTCATTAGCACGAATAACGCACTAATACGAACGAATTGATTGTTCATTTAATAAAACATTTTTAATACTAAAAATGGGAGAAAAGCATAGAATTACCCATACCCAAACCTTTTTTCCCGAAAGTTTGATACTCGATGTAATAGGCAGGTCTCCTGGCTTGCGTCTTGTTGTTGACCTTCCCACCACGCAAGGCGTGGCAGTGGTTTTGTAGATAACAACAAGCTTGATAGCTTACAGTTGCGGGTACAGCCCAGGATTTTCGATTTAAGATTTAAGATTTAGGATTTAAGATTTTTTACAATCTGAAATCGGTTATCTACAATCTGCGATCTCTCACCTGATTCCCTTTTAATGCCATTTTAAAATTAAAAACAGCAACCTCATACGGCTGCAAAGGTAAATGAATTGGAATGTATTATTTCATTTTATCCGTAAAAGATAAAATCAAAATGTTATTTAATTTTAAAAACTAAAAATCAATACGCAAGAATAGTAATTCATTCTTAACTTTCATCCTTTTTAAAAGTTAAAAACGGCAACTAAAACTAACCTTTAAAACGAAGCATAAAGATTCTTTTAATTCTACCAATTATAGGTTTAGCAATACTTTACTAAAAAATATTTTTTATTTTGTTGAATCAAAATGTATCAAACGTTACACAAGGTTACTTTAATAAAAAACAAAATGATACTTTTGTAAAAAATACAAGAAATGAAATTTGTTCAAAATACTGCGTTTTGCTTTTTTGCCTTTTTGTTATTTATCCAATGCAAAGAAGGAACAAAAAAGGAAATTCCAATAGTCAATTCCAAAAATGAAATTCAGTATGCCAAAGGATTAGAAATTTATAAATACAACGGTTATTCAATTCTAAAAGTTACCAAACCTTGGCCAAAAGCCAAAGCTATTTTCACCTATATTCTTCAAGAAAAAAATGGTAAAATCCCTGATAGTTTAAAGAAGTTTACTATTATTCCAATTCCTATAAAATCGATTGTCGTGACTTCGACCACGCATATTCCAGCTTTGGAATTATTGGGCGTCGAAAATACTTTAGTAGGTTTTCCTAACACTGATTTTATTTCATCGAAAAAAACCAGAAAATTAATCGACACCGGAAAAATTAGAGAAGTAGGATCGAATGAAACCTTAAATACCGAAGTTTTAATCGATTTGCAACCCGATATAATTGTTAGTTTTGGTTTAACCGATAGTAATCCAACATTAGACAATCTTCAAAAAAGTGGCCTAAAAGTGATGCTCGACGGCGATTGGACAGAGAATTCCCCTCTTGGAAAAGCAGAATGGATTAAGTTTTTTGGCGCCCTATACGGATTAGATTCCAAAGCAAGTTCATTGTTTTCCAACATAGAAAAAGAATACCTAAACACATTAGAAATAGCAAAAAAAGCAACTTCAAGACCAACCGTTTTAAGTGGATCTTTGTATCAAGAACAATGGTTTGTGCCACAAGGAGAATGTTGGGCCTCTTTCTTTTTGAAAGATGCACAATCCAATTATTTATGGTCAGCCACAAAAGGAACCGGAAGTTTGTCGCTGTCGTTTGAAACTGTTTTAGAAAAAGCTCAAAATGCAGATTTCTGGATTGCTCCTGGTGACTTTTCATCCTTAAAAGAAATGAGCGATAGCAATCCGCATTATTGTGAGTTTACTTCATTTAAAAATAAAAAAGTATATTCGTATGCCTTAAATAAAGGAGCAAAAGGTGGAACCCTTTATTTTGAATGGTCTCCTACCCGACCGGATTGGGTTTTGAAAGATTTAATTAAAATTTTCCATCCTGAATTAGTGCCGAATCATCAACTTTTTTTCTTAAAGAAATTAGAATAGAGAATCAATTAAAAATTACGAATTAAAAATTGTTGTTTTTATCTAGAACGAAATTTCATTAATTCAAAAAACTCAATTAGCTTTAAATAACTTGCAAAACACAAACCAAAATACTCTTTTATTCTGCCTTTTGACATTGTCATTGGTGTTATTGTTCCTAATCAACATTGGTTTGGGGTCGGTTTCTATTCCGATAAAAGACGTTTTCAATAGTCTTACCGGAGGAAACTCCACCAAGGAAACATGGCAATATATCATCATTAATTATCGATTACCCAAGGCTATTGCTGCAATTCTTGTTGGAATAGGATTATCCATCAGCGGATTATTAATGCAAACTTTATTCCGAAATCCATTGGCTGGACCTTATGTTTTGGGATTGAGTTCTGGAGCCAGTTTAGGCGTGGCTACGATTATTTTGGGAGCCACTTTATTGCCGGTAAGTTTATCCTCGATTTTGCTTTCTTCCTACGGAATTGTTTTGGCCTCAAGCCTAGGGAGTTTTGTGGTTTTAATGGCTGTTTTGGGAGTCGCGCAACGGTTGCGAGATACCATGGCAATATTGATTGTTGGCTTAATGTTCGGGAGTTTAACCAGCTCTATTGTTGGGACACTCACCTATTTTAGTACCGCCGAACAATTGCAAAAATTCACTTTTTGGTCCTTGGGAAACCTCGGTAATTTATCTTGGTCGTCGATTGTGATTTTATCCATTTGTGTAACAATTGGTTTGCTTTTAAGCCTTTTCAGTATTAAACCCTTAAATGCTTTACTTTTGGGCGAAAATTACGCCCGAAGTTTAGGTATAAACTACGAAAGAACGCGCCTAATTATCATATTTGCCACAAGTATTTTGGCAGGAAGTATCACCGCGTATGCTGGCCCAATTGCTTTTATAGGATTGGCCGTTCCCCATATTGCCAAATTGGTTTTTCAAACAAGTAATCACACTGTTTTGTTTTGGAGCACCTTGCTTTTTGGAGCGATTATTATGCTTATTTGCGATAGTATTTCGCAACTTCCGGGAAGTGATATTACGTTACCAATAAATGCGGTGACTTCTATTTTTGGAGCGCCAATCGTGATTTGGTTGTTAATTCGAAAACGCAAAATGATGAACTAATTTTTTTTTAAACGCATAGAAACATAGTTTTTCTAGTTTCTTGAAAGATGTTGATAGAAACAAAATTTTCGATTTTTCATAGTTTGAAAACGAATCAAAAATCTTATTTAATTCATTGTAAAAAATATAATATGATAACACAAAAATACTTAGATGAATTAACTTATGAAGTCATTGGTTCTGCCATAGAAGTACATAAAATAATGGGACGAGGATTACTAGAAAGTGTTTATCATCAATGTGTGAAAGAAGAATTATCACAGAGAAAAATTCAATTTTCTACAGAAATGAAAGTTCCTTTAGTTTATAAAAGCAAAGATCTCAAGGTAGATTTCAAATGTGATTTATTGATTGAGAATTGTCTTGTTGTAGAGTTAAAATCAGTAATACATCCAAATCCAATATTTGAAGCTCAGCTTATGACTTATATGAAACTTTTAAAAGCTCCAAAAGGGATATTAATTAATTTTAATTGTTTCAATATTTTCAAAGAAGGGCAGAAAACTTTTGTAAACGAGTATTTTAAAAATTTACCAGAAAAGTAAACCATTCTCTATGTTTGAAAAAAAGTTTCAACTATAAACTCTTTTATAGTATCCAAAAAACTATGTTTCTATGCGTTTAAAAAAAAGTAAAAATGAGCAATAAAAATATACTTTCCACTTCAAATTTAAGCATTGGCTACAAGACCAAAAGCCTAACAAATAGCATTGCCCAAAATTTAAATTTGAATTTAAATGAAGCAAAACTAATTGCCTTAATTGGTGCAAACGGCATCGGGAAATCGACACTTTTAAGAACCATAACTGGAATTCAGAAACCTATTTCGGGAACTGTTTTGTTAAATGAAAAGAACATTCATGAACTAGATTCATTAACATTAGCACATAATTTAAGTGTTGTTCTTACCGAAAAATTGCCTCCAAGTAATTTGACTGTTTGGGAACTCATCGCTTTGGGAAGACAACCGTATACCAATTGGATTGGGAAATTAACCGACAATGATATTGCCAAAGTTAACGAAGCAATGGAACTCACACAAATTAGTCATTTAGCATCCAAAAAGCATTATGAAATTAGTGATGGACAATTACAAATCGTCTTGATTGCAAGAGCTTTGGCACAAGATACGCCGTTAATTATTTTGGATGAACCCACAACTCACTTGGATTTATTACATAAAGTGGTACTTTTTAAACTCTTGAAAAAGCTGACGCAAGAAACTGGAAAATGCATTCTTTTTTCGACCCACGATATTGATATGGCAATACAATTGAGCGACGAAATGATCATTATGACGCCCGAAACCGTAGTTCAAGACCAACCGTGTAACCTAATTATGAAAGGAAGTTTCAACACTTTATTCAAAGACGAACATATTGTTTTTGATAGTGAAAAGGGGAAATTTGTGATTTCTTAAATCTTCAATCCTATTTGCCTTTTTGCTTCGCCAATAACAAAAGCAACGGAATTAGCAATGTTAAAACTTCGGATTAAATTGGACATTGGAATCGTCAAATGATTTTCGAATCTAGCCAAAACGTCTTCGCTTAAACCCTTACTTTCTTTACCAAAAACCAACCAATCACCCTCCTGAAAATCAACTTCATAAATAGATTTTTCAGCATGAGAACTCATCAAGAAAACACGCGATTGATCTGAAATTTGAGTCATCCATTCTCCTATGTTTTGGTATTCGGTAACATCCAAATGTACCCAATAATCCAATCCGGAACGCTTTAGATTCTTATCATTAATAACAAATCCAAAAGGGTGAATCAGGTGCAAACGGCTTTCGGTGCCCACGCACAACCGACCAATATTTCCGGTATTGTTAGGGATTTCAGGTTCTACGAGAACTATATTTAACATTGTTTTTTTGTTTATTCGGTGATTTGTTTATTCGTTTAACTGGAAATCAGAAACTTCGATGACTTCTCCAGCTTGTAAATCGTTCAAATATATGTTTCCTATTCGAACACGTATCAATCGCAAAGTAGGAAAACCAACAGCTGCCGTCATTTTGCGAACTTGGCGAAACTTGCCTTCGCTAACGGTTATCGAAGCCCAAGATGTGGGTCCGTGACGTTCGTCTCTTATTTTTTTTCCTCTTGCGCCAAAAGCTGGAACGTCAGTAACTATAAATGATTGACACGATTTTGTCATGTATTTTGTACCGTTGAAACCTATTTCGACACCCATTTTCATTTTGTCAATGGCTTCTTGAGTGATAATTCCATCCACTTGAACGTAATATTCTTTGTCGACTTTTTTACTGCGCACCATTTCACTCATTTTCCCATCGGTGGTAAGCAACAACAATCCTTCGGAATCCTCATCAAGCCGACCAATTGCCATGGTGCGTTCGGGGAAATCGTGTAATTCACCCAGAAGTTTTTTCTTTCTTTTGAGTTCGTAAATAAATTGGCTCAAATAGCCGTAAGGTTTGTGAATGATAAAATGGCGAAAACGGGTCATAATTGTTAAAATAATCATGCAAAAATACAATTTTCAAATTATCTACTCTAAGACCTCTAAATTGATAATATTTCTTACTTTTACTTTTCTTAAAACAATTACAATTTATGTCTAATATGCTTCCTTTTTTACTTCTTTTTATAGTTGCACTTGCAATTGGTATATTTATTGGAAAACTCCTTTTTTCGGCAAAAACACAATCAGAAAAAGCTTTTCTTGAAGAAAAATTAAACGATTTGAGAACGCAAACTCTAATTGAAAAAACGAATTTAGACCAACAACTACAAAAATGCGCTCAAGAAAAAGAGAATATTCGTAACGAAAAAGAATCCATCACGATTCAATTGACAAAGAAAGAAGTTGATTTAGAAAATCTTTGGGAACGGAATAAAGAACAAAAGGAAGAAGTTGAAAAACTTCAAGAAAAATTCACTAAAGAATTCGAGAACTTAGCCAATAAAATATTAGACGAAAAATCAAACAAATTTACCGAGCAGAATAATGAAAACATGAAGAACATCTTGACCCCTTTACAAGATAAAATTCAATTATTCGAAAAGAAAGTAGATGAAACTCACAAAGAAAGTATCGATCATCATGCCACTTTACGGGAACAAATAATCAATTTAAGTGCTTTGAATGCTCAAATGAGTAAAGAAACTTTAAACCTTACCAAAGCTTTAAAAGGGGATAGCAAAATGCAAGGGAATTGGGGAGAATTAGTGCTGGAGCGGGTTCTTGAAAAATCAGGATTAGAAAAAAATCGAGAATATTTTGTGCAACAATCCCACACAAATGAAGGTGGAAATCGCGTTTTTCCAGACGTCGTTATTAATCTTCCAGACGGAAAAAAAATGATTGTCGACTCGAAAGTATCCTTAACAGCTTATGAGAAATTCATCAATGAAGAAGATGAAAATCTAAAAAACAGCTATTTAAAAGAACATGTAAATTCCATAAAACGACATGTAGATCAACTTGGAGACAAAAATTATCAGGATTTATACCAAATAGAAAGTCCGGATTTTGTGTTACTTTTTATTCCAATCGAACCTGCTTTTGCTATGGCATTAAACGAAGACACGACTTTATACAATAAGGCTTTCGAAAAAAACATTGTTATCGTAACGCCTTCCACGCTATTAGCGACTTTACGAACGATTGACAGCATGTGGGCCAACCAAAAACAACAAGAAAATGCTTTCGAAATTGCTAGACAAGCCGGTGCTTTATACGATAAATTCGAGGGATTTGTAGGTGATCTGATCAAAATTGGAAAGAAAATTGACGAAAGTAAAGTTGAATATGGTTTTGCAATGAACAAATTAGTTGAAGGAAAAGGAAACCTAATTACAAGCGTTGAAAAATTGAAAAAAATGGGAGCTAAAGCCAAAAAAGCTCTCCCAGAAAATATTATAGTCAGAGCCGAAAAAGATTCAAGTCAATAAAAAATAAAAAAAGTAAAATAGTCTATGGAACCTATTTTTAAAACAGTCGAGTCGTCTAAAGTTAGTATTTCACAATTGATGCTTCCCTCTCACACCAATTTTAGTGGAAAAATTCATGGAGGATATATTTTATCAATGCTAGATCAAATTGCGTTTGCATGCGCCTCGAAATTTTCGGGAAATTATTGTGTAACCGCATCTGTAGATACAGTCAATTTCTTGAATCCGATCGAAGTTGGAGAGCTTGTCACTATGAAAGCGAGTGTGAATTATGTAGGGAAAAGTTCAATGGTTATAGGAATTCGAGTAGAATCGGAAAACATTCAAACTGGAAATATCAAACATTGTAATTCCTCTTATTTCACAATGGTTTCTAAAAACAAACAAGGTGAAAACTCAACTGTTCCTGGATTAATTTTGACAAATGAAAAAGAAGTAAAACGTTTTTTTAATTGTTTAAAACAAATTGAATCAAAAAAAGAAAGAAATTCATCTGATGAAAATACTAATTTTAACTCCGACGAAATTTTATCAAAACTAGAAAAATACAATGTTTTAGTAGAATTGAATTAAAAAACAAGAAATTAATTAAAAAATAATATTATGAAAAAATTTTTAGGGATAAGTATTGGATTTTTAGTTTTGGCAACTATATGCTACTTTACATTTATGTTCTTTGCTAGCTATAGCGATGGGGATCGTACTGGACAATTAGTTAAATTCAGCCACAAAGGAATCATCTTAAAAACTTGGGAAGGAGAAATCAATCAAGGAATTTCTGGCGGACAAGTATTTGCCTTTTCTGTCTTGGATAGGGATGAAAAAGTTATTAGTGATTTGAAAGATTTAGAAGGGCAGTATGTAAAAGTTTCCTAAGTAGAACGTTACAAAACATTTCCTTGGTGGGGCGATACTAAATATTTTATTGTAGGAGTAAAAAAAGCAAATTCTCCATTTAATGTAAAATAGCTTTATCATTTTTTTATTATTTTTTTTTTAATCTTTCAATAAGAATACCTTATTAATACCGTAACTTTAAGTAATTCAATTCGTATGTCAATATGAAAGCAATTACTTCCATAATTCTGCTGTTAATTACACAACTAAATTTTGCTCAAAACGAAATGATAACCTCAAAAGGAATTATAACTTTCGAAGCATCAATTCCTCTGTATGAAGAAAACAAAGCAGTAAATGAATCGGTTTACTGTATTTTAAACATTAAAACAGGTGAAATCAAAAGTCTTATTTTTATAAAAGATTTTCATTTTAAAATTCCATTAATGGAAGAGCATTTCAATGCAAACTATTTAGAAAGCAATCATTATCCAAAAGCTATTTTTAAAGGAAAAATTCTAGGTTTCAATTGGAATATTATTGACACCACGCCAAAAGAATTTAAGATGAAAGGGAATTTAGAAATACATGGAAAAAGAAAAGAAATCAATACAGTTGTTTTTCTTAAAAGAGTAAAAAATGAAATAGAAATTATTTCAGATTTTAATATTGATCTTAATGATTTCAACATTAAAATTCCTAAAGTACTAAGTATGAAAATAGCGGAAACAGTATCAATAAAATCAACCTATTTGTTACAATAATCTATTTCTCTATACAATTACTCAATGCAGATTCTAAATTTTTAAATTGGAATTTAAAGCCTAATTTCTCTATTTTATCTGAAGAAACGCGTTTTCCGGTCAATATAATTTGAGCCATTTCTCCCATTCCCAATTTGATTAAAAAAGCGGGTACATTGGGTAACCAAATAGAATAACCAAATATTTTCGCTAAAGTTTTCGAAAAAATGGCATTGGTTGTATCATCATTAATGGCGGCGTTATAAGCTCCAATCATTTTGGTATTGTTTATAGCTTCCATATAAATACTACACAAATCATCAATATGAATCCAAGGCATATACTGTTTTCCGGAACCCAAAGCAGAACCCAATTTATATTTAAAAATGGGTACTAATTTTTTCAGAAAACCATCGTCTTTTCCTAAAACTAATCCCGTACGGATTTTTACTGTACGAATATTCAAGTCTCTAATTTTATCAGCAGCAGCTTCCCATTTTTGGCAAGTTAATCCTAAAAAATCATTTACAGGAATTGTGCTTTCATCACATATTTCGGGACCATTTATGGCTCCATAAATTCCTATTCCTGAGGCAGAAACGAAAGCTTCTATTTTTTTGTTTTTGTTTTTTAAAATTTTATAAATTAAGTGAGTAGACAACTTTCTACTTTGAACAATGGCTTCTTTTCGTTTTGATGTCCACCTTTCACCGGCAATATTCTCGCCAGCAAGATGTATGATACAATCAGCATTCAAAACAGCGTTTTCGTCTATATATCGATTATCAACATCCCATTGATAATAGGAGATATCAACGGTATTTTGTTGCTTCCTTCTGCTTAAAATTGAAACCGAAAAACCATTCTTGATTAACAAATCCGTTAAATGTTTCCCAACGAATCCTGAACCTCCACTTATTAATACATTTTTTTTCATAACAGTACAAATTTAGACATTTTTAAATGAATCAAAAACATTAACATATTTTTTGTTTAACTTTTTTATTATATAGTTAAACATTACGTATCTTTACACTCTAATTTAAATAGACACCCAAAATGGCAACTAAAAAAACAGCGATAACAAGAGATAAAATAGTTTCGATGTATATGAATTATAGATTGGAGAATAATGACAAACCTAAATCTGTCTATCAATTTGCAAAGACAAATGGTTTTGAAGAAACGGAATTCTATACTTTTTTTGGAAATTTAGAAAGTGTTGAGAAAGAAATTTTCAAAATATTTCTTGAAAAAACAGTCGAATTGGTTCAGAAGGATTCCAATTACGAAACGTATGACATGAAAAGCAAAATGCTTAGTTTCTACTTTACCTTTTTTGAAATCTTGTCAGCCAATAGAAGTTATGTTGTAATGTGTTTGAAAGAACACCAAAACCAACTTAAAAATCTAATGCAACTTTCGAGCCTTCGAATTGGATTCAAAGACTACATTTCTGCGATTATTTCGGATGAAGTGAGAATTAAAAATGAAAAATTTCAGGATATTCAAAAAAAGGCGATTCAAGAAACCTCTTGGATCCAGCTTTTGTTAACGATGAAATTTTGGTTAGATGATGAATCACCCGCTTTCGAAAAAACAGACATCTATATAGAAAAGTCAGTTAAGGTAACTTTCGAATTAATGAATACCGCTCCACTAGACAGCCTAATAGATTTTGGAAAATTTATTTTCAAAGAAAAAATACAAAACAAATAATGAAAACCATAGACTACATTCCAACTTCAAAAATTGAAAGAGCTACAAAACTCGTTCAAACCGGTGCAAAAGTTGGAGTAAATTACCTGAAATATTACGGCGAAAAAATGGTGAATCCAGAAATGAACCGTGACAAACTCAACGAAAACAACGCTGAAGACATATACGATGGACTGAAAAGTTTGAAAGGAAGCGCGTTAAAAGTAGCGCAAATGTTGAGCATGGACAAGAGTTTCTTGCCTCAAGCTTATGTAGAAAAATTTTCGTTGTCACAGTTTTCCGTTCCGCCACTTTCGGCGCCATTAGTTTTAAAAACATTCAAGACGAATTTCGGAAAAACACCTTATGAAATCTTTGATGAATTCAATGCGAATTCCGTTAATGCGGCAAGTATTGGGCAAGTTCATTTGGCTGTAAAAGACAATAAAAAACTGGCTGTAAAAATTCAATATCCTGGCGTTGCTAATAGTATTTCATCCGATTTGGCTTTAGTAAAACCTATTGCTATTAGAATGTTTAACCTTCAAGGGAAAGATTCCGATAAATATTTTAAAGAAGTTGAAGATAAATTGATTGAGGAAACCAACTATTTATTGGAGCTAAAACAAAGTCAAGAAGTTGCGAATGCTTGTAAAAAAATAGAAAATCTTGTTTTCCCCAATTACTATCCAAAATATTCTTCAGAGAAAATTATCACAATGGATTGGATGACGGGAATTCATCTTTCTGAATTTACTAATACTAATTCAAATCAAGAAGTAGCCAATAAAATTGGACAAGCATTATGGGATTTTTATATGTATCAAATTCATATTTTGAAGAAAGTTCATGCCGATCCGCATCCGGGAAATTTTTTGGTAAACCAAGAAAATCAATTGGTTGCGCTTGATTTTGGTTGCATGAAAAAAATTCCAAACGAATTTTACATTCCTTATTTTGAGTTAATTAACAAGGACGTAATCGACAATAAACAAGTATTTTCAGAAAAATTATTCGAATTAGAAATTCTTAGAGTGGATGATTCTGTAGAAGAAATTGAGTATTTCACGCAAATGTTTTATGATTTATTATCGCTGTTTACCAAGCCTTTTCAAACCGAGAATTTCGACTTTTCGGATGAAGAATTTTTTGGAAACATTGCACAATTAGGCGAAAGATTTGCCAAAGACACCAATCTTCGTAAAATGAACGGAAATAGGGGTTCGAAACATTTCATTTATATGAACCGCACCTTTTTTGGATTGTACAATTTAATGTTCGATTTGAAAGCTAAAATTGTGGTGAACGAATACCAAAAATACTAAGGTTGAAGAAAGAAAATCTGCCTTCAAAAGTTTGTTTGGTTTGCCAACGCCCTTTTAACTGGCGAAAAAAATGGGAAAAAGTTTGGAAGGAAGTCAAATATTGTAGTGAAAAATGCAGAAGAAACAAAAAGGTTTAGTTTGGTTTAGAAATGATTTGAGAGTCAACGATAATGAATCTTTGACCCTTGCAATTGAAGAAAATGAAAGTGTAATTGCGGTCTATTTTTTCGATCCGAGACATTACGAACAAACGAATTTTGGATTTAAAAAGACAGAAAAATTTAGAGCTCAATTTTTAATAGAATCCGTAACACAATTAAAACAAAATCTTGAAAAACTAAATATTTCTCTTTTGGTTTATCACCAAAAACCCGAAGAATGCATTGCTGAAATTATTGCTCAAAATGAAATCAATTCTGTTTATTTCCAAGCAGAATGGACAAGTGAAGAAACAACGGTTTTAGAAAAAACAAAATCGAGAACCCCAAATTACATAGCTTTCAAAGCTACTTATAATCAGTTCTTATTTCATCCTGAAGATATTCCGTTTACCCTTCCTTTGGTTCCAAAAGTGTTTACACAATTCAGGAATCATTGTGAAAAAGCAACAAAAGTTAGACCTGAATTTACAGTTCAACCGCTTTCTGAAGAGAATCGAATACTAAACGAAACCGTAATTCCTACCCTAAAAACATTAGGTTTTACTGATTTCGCTGTAGATTCAAGAACAGCTTTTCCGTTTCATGGTGGCGAAGACGAAGCTTTAGAAAGACTCAAGCATTATTTTTGGGAAACCAAAAAACTAAGTGTGTATAAATTGACGCGAAATGGATTGATTGGAGCTGATTTTAGTTCTAAATTTTCCCCTTGGTTGGCCAATGGCAGTATTTCGGCTAAGACTATTTATTGGGAAATTAATAAATATGAGCAACAAATAGAGAAAAATGATTCGACGTATTGGTTGATTTTCGAATTGATTTGGAGAGATTATTTCAAATATATTTCGATGCAAAACGGTAATTCAATTTTTAAAATTGGAGGAATATTAGATAAAAATTACGCTTGGAAAACCGATAAATCGACTATTCAAAATTGGATAAATGGCAACAGTTCAGAGCCATTTGTAAATGCCAATATGATAGAATTACAACAAACAGGCTGGATGAGCAACCGCGGGAGACAAAATGTAGCGTCTTTTTTTGCAAAGAATCTTCAGTTAGATTGGCGTATAGGAGCGGCTTATTTTGAAGCCATGCTTATCGATTATGATGTGCACAGTAATTACGGAAATTGGATGTATGTTTCCGGTGTTGGCAATGATCCTAGAGATCGAAAATTCAATATCAAGTTACAAGCTGAAAATTATGACGGACAATCCAAATTTCAGCGATTATGGCTGCAACAACAATTATTTTAAAGATAAATGAGTATTAATAAGAAACATATCAATGTTGTTTGGTTCAAAAGAGACCTTCGTTTACAAGATAACGAAGCGATTTTTAATGCTAGCAAAACAGAGAACCCCACTTTACTGTTATATGTATTCGAAAAATCTTTAGAAAATGATTCGCATTACAGCGCAAGACACTGGAATTTCATCAAACAATCGCTTGTAGACCTGAACAAGCAACTAGAACACTCGAATACACGAGTTTTATCGGTGTCGTCTGAGGTAAATCACGCGTTTAATGCCATCCAAGAAATATACAAAATCGACACTGTTTTTTCGCATCAGGAAACGGGTTTAAAAATCACTTACGAAAGAGACAAAGCCTTCAAAAGATATTGCAAAAACAATCAGATTAACTGGGTCGAAAACACCAACAACGGTATTTTTAGGGCATTAAAAGATCGGAAAAACTGGGTTTCGGAATGGGAAAAATACATGAATGATCGTCAATTTATTTTTGACGCGAATGCAGATAATTTCCTCGATTTAGATGCAATTATCGAACTCGAAAAAATAGTACTAAAAACCAATTTAGAAACAGTTCCGGATACAATTTTCCAAAAAGGCGGCAGTGAAATGGCCGGTAAATATTTGCAAAACTTCTTAGAAGAACGCTATCAAAATTATAGTTCCCATATTTCGAAACCATTATTGGCTCGAAAAAGTTGTAGCAGATTATCGCCTTATATCGCATGGGGAAATATATCAACAAGACAAGTATTGCAAAGGGCGGCAAAATTCCGCTTGACGTGCAGCCATAAAAAACAAATTGACTCTTTTGTATCAAGACTGACTTGGCAAGCCCATTTCATTCAAAAATTTGAAATGGAAGAAGTCATGGAGTTTAAAAGTGTAAATAAAGGTTTTCATTCGTTGAGAAAGAACGTCAACGAAAATTATATTGAAGCTTGGAAAACAGGGAAAACAGGATTTCCTTTAATTGACGCTTCGATGCGTTGTTTGAATGAAACTGGCTATTTAAACTTCAGAATGCGGGCAATGTTAGTGTCTTTTTTTACACATAATTTATGGCAACCTTGGCAGGAAGCCACGCAACATTTATCGCAGATGTTCTTGGATTTTGAACCCGGAATTCATTTTCCGCAATTGCAAATGCAGGCTGGAGAAACCGGAATCAATATGTTACGAATTTATAATCCAATAAAAAACAGTTACGAACACGATCCTGATGGTGAATTTATAAAAAAATGGGTGCCCGAATTGAGCCAATTACCGCATGCTTTTGTACATGAACCTTATAAAATGACGTATTTGGACCAAAAGTTTAATGACTTCGAAGTTGGCGTTAGCTATCCAAATCCCATCATAAATATGGAAAGAACAAGGAAATTTGCCAGTGATTTTTTATGGAAAATGAAAAAAAATCCATTGGTAAAAGAAGAAAGTTTCCGCATCTTAAAGTTACACACCATGGCCGATATTGGTGACAGTGAATAATATTTTTAATAGCAATTTCAAATAATACAATTAGCGTGACTACAAAAAAAGAACTAACCGATTTAGAAAAAGACCGAATCATAGAAATGGCTTGGGAAGACCGAACCACTTTCGATGCTATATTGTTGCAATTTGGGTTGAAAGAACAAGAAGTTATCGACTTGATGCGAATAGAAATGAAACCTTCGAGCTTTAGAATGTGGCGCGAAAGAGTTCAAGGCCGCAAAACAAAACACGAAAAATTGAGAGATTTTAGAGAAGGAAGATTCAAATGTACGATGCAACGACAAATTAATAATAACAAAATTTCGAAGAGATAGAATTAAATAATAAATATGAAAAACATAGTAATCATAGGCGGTAGCAAAGGAATTGGTCATGCAATTTTGCTACATCAATTAGAATCAAACAAAGTTTATAACATTAGCAGAAATGCTCCAGCAATCACCCACCCCAACCTACAACATTATTCCTTAGATGTTTTGCAAGACGCACTTCCTGAAATAGAAAACATTGACACCTTGATTTATTGTCCAGGTTCGATTAATTTGAAACCTATTGGCAGTTTGAGCATCGATGATTTTAGAAATGATTTCGAAATCAATGTTATTGGCGCCGTAAAAACCATACAGAAATATTTACCGGTATTAAAGAAAGGAATCAATCCATCTATCGTTTTATTTAGCACCGTCGCTGCTAAACTTGGGATGCCTTTTCACGCCAGTATCGCTACAGCAAAAGCAGGAGTTGAAGGCTTGGTAAAATCGCTTGGGGCAGAACTGGCTTCGGTTATTCGCGTCAATGCCATTGCTCCTACTATCACGGAAACTTCACTTTCAGCAGGAATATTACGCAATGATCGCATGAAAGAAAATATGATGGAACGCCATCCAATGAAAAATTATTTGAAGCCCGAAGAAGTGGCTGAAATGGCCAACTACCTGATTTCAGATCATGCCAAGTCAATCTCAGGACAGGTTTTCGAAATGGATTATGGGATAGTTACCTTTAGAATATAAAAAAATAAAATCGCCCTAATAAAATAAAATGATAGCAAATAAAATTAAAAATTACGAAAAAGTTGAAGTTTACAATACTGAAATTACGGATTCCTTATCCGAAAATTATAGTGCCATAATTGAAAGTTTAGGTGAAGACATTAACCGCGAAGGTTTAGAAAAAACACCTGAAAGAGTTGCAAAAGCCATGCAGTTTTTGACTCATGGTTACGGATTAGATCCCTTAGAAATCTTGAAATCGGCTTTATTTACAGAAGATCACACGCAAATGATTGTGGTAAAAGACATTGAAGTATATTCGATGTGCGAGCATCATATGTTACCGTTTTTTGGAAAAGCACATGTTGCTTATATCCCGAATGGAAAAATCGTTGGTTTGAGCAAAATTCCAAGAATTGTAGATGCTTTTGCCCGCAGAATGCAGGTTCAAGAAAGATTAACCGATCAAATTAAAGATTGTATTCAAGAAGCTTTAGAGCCTCTTGGCGTTGCTGTTGTGATCGAAGCACAACATATGTGCATGCAAATGCGTGGGATTCAGAAACAAAATTCAGTTACAACAACTTCTTCTTTTACAGGTGCTTTTGAAAATGACAAAACCAGAAAAGAATTTATTAGCTTAGTTTCCAATAAATTGAGCTAGATTTAATTCCAAAAATTAAAACCATGAAAATTCTCTTAACAGGCGCAACAGGCTATATCGGAAAGCGACTTTTACCTATTTTGGTAGAACAAGGGCACGAAATAATTTGTTGCGTGAGAGACAAAAACAGGTTTTATTGTCCAGAGGAATTTCGTAAAAATGTAACAGTCATTGAGGTCGATTTTCTAAAAAAAGAAACATTGGAAGTAATTCCAACAGACATTGACGCCGCTTATTATTTGATACATTCCATGTCAAGTTCCGCCGATAATTATGATGAATTAGAACGCATTTCAGCAGAAAATTTCGTTTATGGTATTGACAAAACTGAGGCAAAACAAGTCATTTATTTGAGTGGAATTGTAAATGACAAATCCCTTTCGAAGCATTTATCTTCCAGAAAAAAAGTGGAAGATGTATTACACAACGGAAAATTTGCCATAACAACGCTAAGAGCTGGAATCATTGTGGGTTCTGGAAGTGCATCGTTCGAAATCATTCGGGATTTGGTCAACAAACTCCCAATTATGATTACTCCAAAATGGCTTAACACAAAATGTCAGCCCATTGCGATTCCTGATGTCCTCGAATTTTTATCAAAATCATTATTGAATCCCGTTACGTATGGCAAAAGTTTTGACATTGGCGGACCCGATATTCTAACCTACAAAGAAATGCTTTTGGGTTTTGCCAAAGCAAAAAACAAAAAACGATGGATATATACTGTGCCGATAATGACTCCAAAATTATCGTCCTATTGGCTGTATTTTGTAACCTCGACCTCCTATAAATTAGCATCGGCATTAGTGAGCAGCATGAAAGTGGAAGTCGTTTGCAGTGACAATAAAATCAATGATTTATTAGTTGTAAAACCAATGACTTACGAGCAAGCTTTATCAAGAGCTTTAATTAAAGTCGATGAAGATAAAGTAGCTTCTAGTTGGAAAGATTCCTTGGTGAGTGGTCGTTTCAATAGCAATATTTCAGGTTTTTTAAAAGTTCCAAAGAAAGGTTGTTATATCGACAGGCGAAAAAAAGAAATAGAAAATCTAGATTTCACCATCGACAGAATTTGGTCTATCGGTGGAGAGACAGGTTGGTATTATGGCGATTGGCTGTGGAATTTACGCGGATTTATAGACCAATTATTTGGCGGCGTAGGTTCCCGAAGAGGCCGAACCAACAAACACGATATTCATGCCGGTGACGCACTCGATTTTTGGCGTGTTTTATATGCCAATAAAGAAAAAGGAAAACTAGTATTATATGCCGAAATGAAATTGCCAGGCGAAGCTTGGCTCGAATTCAAAATAATCAATGGTACTTTATATCAATCGGCAACTTTCCGACCTAAAGGTATTTGGGGAAAATTATATTGGTATTCCGTTTTACCGTTTCATGGATTTATTTTCAAAGGAATGCTGGACAGATTAATCAATTAAAATTCCGCTTTTGTTCAGAAAATAAAAAATTAAAACCATTAAGATATTAAGTAAATTAAGTGATAAAATCATACTTAATGAATCTTAATGTATAATGGTTTAAAAAATTAAATGTTCGCAAAATTACAAAGCAAACGATAAAACAATCTACTTCAGAATCCCTGCTTTATAAGTTGCAATGGCACGATCTCTAGCGAAAGCATGTTCTACCATTGGTTTTCCGTAACCTAAATCGAATTCGGGAATCCATTTCCGAATATAAATTCCTTTTTCATCGAATTTTTTGAGTTGAATTTCAGGATTAAAAACTCTGAAATAAGGCGCTGCATCACAACCCGTTCCGGCAGCCCATTGCCAGTTTCCAACATTGGCAGACAATTCAAAATCTAATAATTTCTGGGCAAAATAAGCTTCGCCCCATTGCCAATTGATTAACAAATGCTTGCACAAGAAACTCGCCACCACCATTCGCACTCGATTGTGCATGTATCCAGTTTCATTCAATTCGCGCATTCCGGCGTCAACCATAGGATATCCGGTAGTTCCCGAACACCAGCGTTTGAAATCTTCTTCATCATTGCGCCACTCGATTCCATCATAAGCCGATTTGAAATTGCGGGTAACCACCTTTGGAAAACTGAATAAAATTTGCATAAAAAATTCTCTCCAAATCAATTCACTCAAAAAAACTTGGTTTTTATTCGAAGCCCAATTCACTAATTTTCGGATACTTACGGTTCCAAAACGCAAATGTGGCGAAAGATGTGTTGTACTATCCAAAGCCGGAAAATCACGAGTTTGATCGTAATTAGTAACGTTTTTTAAGTTATGTGGAATCACTTTTATCGAACTTTCTTCAAATCCTATTTGTTCCAAAGTTGGAAAAGAAAAGCTGTTTATATGAAAATTAGAAAACAAATCCGTAGCGTCATATTCCTGAACCGGAGCCATTGATTTGTATTTTTCCAACCATTTATTTTTAAAAGGCGTGTAAATCGTATAAGGTAATCCATCCGCTTTTGTAATTTCTTTTTCTTCGAAAATTACTTGGTCTTTAAATGAAAAACAAGCTGTTTTATTCGCTTCCAAAAATTCGCAAATAGTTACATCTCTTTTGATGGCAAAAGGCTCGTAATCCTTGTTGAAGAAAACTTCCTTTACGTCAAATTCTTGAATCATTGCTTGCCAAACTTCTTGAGTTTTTCCTTTTTTGACCAAAAGTGAACTTCCAATTTCTTGTAATTGCTGATTTATTTTCGAAAGTGAATCATGAATAAAACCAACTCTGGCATCGTTTTTTGGTAAACTTTCCAGTATATTCTCGTCGAAAATAAACAATGGAATAACCGGATATTTGGATTCTAAAGCGTGAAATAAACCCACATTGTCTTCTAATCGTAAATCTCTTCGGAACCAAAAAAGAGCTATTTCTTGTTTATTCATTATTTTGAATTGAAAATTTCATCCACTTTAACCACTCTAAAATCAAAGATTTCCTTCAACTTATTTTTAACCATAAGTGTATTCATAATTCGGCCAATAAAACCTAAAGGCAAAGAATAATGCACTAAATCGGTCATTTTTGTTCCGTTTTCTGTTGCTTCAAAAAAGTGTTTGTGATGCCAAAGTGCATAAGGACCAAAAAGTTGTACATCAACAAAATAACTATTTTCTTTCACGAAAGTTATTTCAGATACCCAAGTCAACTTTAAACCCAAAAGAGGAGAGACTTTATACTGAATAATTTGACCCTCATACATAGATTTATCATCGAAATCCGTGATTTGAAAACCCATTGTGTCAGGAGTTATTTTCTGTAAATTTCTTGGACTAGAGAAAAAAGCCCAGCATTCCTCGACAGATGCATTTACATGTTGAACCGTTTCTTTTGAATATACTTTCATTTTATTGTTTTTATGATTTTGTCCGCAAGCGAACTATTTTTATTGACATAGATTACTATTACACGAAGATTCACAAAGAAATCACGAAGACTCACAAAGAGTTTTTTAAATAATCTCTTTTAAATTTTTTCTATTTTTTTAATCAAAACCAAACTCATCAAGAGCATGGTAAATGCGTAACCTATATCTTCTATCGGGATTGTTCCAAGTCGAATTCCTAAGTTTTCAGCGTTATTATAAATCACCACCGGTTCATCGATAAAACTGCCTGTTAGAATTCCGTTTACTAATGAAAAAGGAATAAGAATAATCAAGAAGGTGATGAAAAAAGTATTCAAAACATTAGGAACTTTAAAAACGGTGTAGGTCAAGACAAGAACCAAAACGCTGTAATTTATCGCCGTATAAAGATGATTATAATGAAGAATTATCGTTGGTAAAAGCACCGTTATAAGTATCCAATAAATGATTCGCACTGTTTTATCCGATAAGGAAACCTTTGGATAAAAATAATGAAAAGCAAAGTGAATAAAAATACTCGAATAGGGAATACAGATAAAAAACAACCATTCTTCTATGGGTAAACCAAAGAATTCTATTCCGGAATGATACCGAGGATTAAAACGCCAAACACTAATTTTGGTAAAGATTATATCCCAAATTATAAAGAAAATGGCCGTTATTACTATAGCTAAAAAAACCGCTTTCCAACGTTTTATGTACTTCATTCTACTTTCGAAACTATATAAAAATGGAATTAAGAATGATGCGATGTTTAAAACTAAATATAAAGACATATTATTTTTTGAAATATTTAAGAGGTACAAACAACATCCCAAAACACTCTCCATCTTGCTTTCCTAAATGTTTGTGATGTACTTTATGACCTTTTCGCAAACCTAATAAATATTTATTTTTGGTATTTTTTAATAACTTAAAACGCTGATGAATCATAATATCATGGACGATAAAATAACTAAATCCGTAAGCAAATATCCCTAAACCAATAAAGAAACGATAATCAAAACCAGCCTCAGAACCAAAATAAAATAATAGAATACTAGGAATAGCAAAAATCACGAAAAAAGCATCATTTCGTTCGAAAACATTAGCGTATTTTGGTTGGTGATGATCTTCGTGCAAATACCACAAAAAACCGTGCATTACGAATTTATGGGTGCACCAAGTTACACATTCCATAATCAAATAAGTAGCCAAAAAAATCAAAAAAGATATCATTTTATGTTATTTAAGAGGTAAATTAATTATCAAATTACACTAATTTTAATTTATAAGTTACGAAAGAATTGGCAAATAAATAGGCCTTAGAATAATTAGAAACTCTAATTCTTTCATTTCCAATTTTGTGATACGGTGTATTCTCAAGCTTATTCAATAATTTTTTGTAATAAACATATGCTGTATAAACTCCGAATTTTGCTTCCATCGGTAGTTTTTGAATTCCTTGATAGGCAATTCTAAAATCTTCTTCGATTTCTTTAATAATATCATTTTTGGCCTTTTCATCAAATGTTTTCAAGTCGAATCCTGGGAAATAATTGCGGTTCAAAACTAGATTATCATCTTTCAAATCCCTCAAGAAATTCACTTTCTGAAAAGCAGACCCCAAACGCATCGCTTCGTCTTTCAGTTCCTCATACATGAAGTCATTTCCATTGACAAAAACCTTCAAACACATCAGTCCAACCACATCGGCAGAGCCATAAATATACTCTTGATATTCTTTCGTGCTGTTATAATCTGATTTTATCAAGTCCATTTTCATGCTTTTTAAAAAAGACTGAATCAAATCATCAGCAATATTGTATTTTGTTACCGTATGCTGAAAGGAGTTCAAAATTGGATTTAGACTTATGCCCCGTTTTTGAGCCTTATAATATTCGTTTTCAAAATCAATAATCAAATTTTCTTTGTCGAAACCATGAAAAGAATCTACAATTTCATCCGCAAAACGAACAAAACCATAAATGCTATAAATAGCGTCTCGAATGCTTGGGGCGAGCATATGAACGGCCATTGAAAATGAAGTGCTATAGCTCTTTGTTACTAAAACACTGCATTTAAATGATACGTCATCAAATAATTGTTTCATATATTTTATTTATTTGAAAGTTGTTTTTTTATTAAATCCGAAACTATTTTTCCTGAAATTATTGAAGGTGGAACACCTGGTCCAGGAACTGTTAATTGTCCGGTGAAAAATAAATTCTTAACTTTTTTACTTTTAATTTTTGGTCTCAAAAAAGCGGTTTGTGTCAAAATATTAGCCAACCCATATGCATTCCCTTTATACGAATTATAATCTTTTACGAAATCATTCACACAAAAACTTTCTTTAAAAAGAATGGAATCTGTTACTTTTTGATTCGTTAATTCTTCAAATCTACAAATAATATTTTGAAAATACTTTTCTCTAATTTCAGGCGTGTCTTCTATTCCGGGTGCAATTGGAATCAAAAATATACCTACTTCCTTTCCAAATGGAGCTACTATAGAATCCGTTTTACTTGGAAAACTAGCATAAAATAGGGGCTTTTCTGGCCATTTAGGATTGTCGTAAATATCTTTGGCATGCACATCAAAATCGGTATCAAAAAACAAAGTATGATGAGAAACATTTTCTATTTTTTTATCAAAACCAACATAAAATAATAATGATGAAGGGGCAAATATCTTAGAATCCCAATATTTTTCCGAATAACCTCTATATTCTTTATCCAATAAAGTTTCGGTATGATGGTAATCAGCTCCACTCAAAACGATGTCCGATTCAATTGCAATTCCGTTTGAAATCACACTTTTAACCGTACCAGTTTCGACTACAATTTTCTCTACATTTTGATTGACCTCAATTTTAACTCCTAATGATTGGGCAAGATTAACCATTGCATTTACCACTTCGTACATTCCTCCTTTTGGGTGCCAAGTTCCTAAACCAAAATCGGCATAATTCATAAAACTGTAAAACGCAGGTGTATTTGATGGTTTAGCGCCAAGAAACAAAACAGGAAATTCCATTATTTGTCTCAATTTATGGCTTTTGATTCTCTTCCTAACAGAAGTTCTTATGGTCGAGAAAAACTCATTTACTTTTTTGATCGTGACTGGTGTAATCAACTCGGTTATTGAAATTCCTGGACGATAAACTAAATCCTTGATAGCAACATCATAATTGTATTTAGCTTCTTTTAAAAATTGATCCAAGTGTTTAGCGCTTCCTTTTTCTTCCTTTTCGAAAATAGAAAGAATTTCGGTAAGATTATCAGGTATTTGAATTGAATCTAAGGAATTGAAATATACTTCATAGGCGGGATTTAATTTTTCTAAAGTATAATAATCTGAAGGCAACTTGCCAAAATCCGAAAAGAATTTCTCAAATACGTCGGGCATCCAATACCATGTTGGACCAATATCGAACGTAAAACCGTCCTTGATAAGTTGTCTTGCTCTACCGCCTACTGTTGGATTTTTCTCAAGGATTGTAACGTCAAATCCGTCTTTCGCTAAATAGCAAGAAGCTGCTAAAGCTGAAAACCCTGAACCTATAATTGTTATTGTTTTTTTCATTTGTTTAACAAATATACAACAAAGATAAACAGAATGTTGCAATTTAAAATTAATTATAATTTTTTAACTAAATCAGTAATTGTACTAAATATAGAAATTGTTTCAGGAAGACTTTTATTGTCTATAAATGAAGCCATTCTTCCAATACACCAAATCTGTGAATTGGCATCAAGAATTTCAGTTGAAATTTCTTTCATATAATCATCGATTTCATCTTTTGTTGGCTTAACAGTCATGTATGAAATGTATACAATATTGTCAAAATATTTCTTCATATATTTCAAACTATCAATAGGCACGCTTTCGCCAAGATATATAGTCTTATATCCATTTAATAAAATTTCATAATTTAAATACATTAATCCTAATTCATGAACCTCATTTTCAGGAAGATACAAAACGAAAACTTTATCATTTCTTGTTGGTTCAAGGATTTGAACTTTTTCTGTATTAATAAGTAATTTTTGTTTGATCAAATAGGAAATAAAATGCTCTTGTGCAGGCGAAATAGTTCCAGATTGCCATAACAAACCTATTTCATTCATTAGCGGAATAATAACTTCGTAAAAGACTTCTCGAAATGTTTTTTCAGAAAGTAAATTGGTATACGTATTCAAAAATAAAGCTTGATCAAAGTTAATCATTGCCATCTTGAAAGCGTTCAATGCATGATTATTTGAGTTTTTGTCTGATATTATTTCACGTACTAGTAAGGCTATTTTGTCCGTCGTAAGTTCAGCAATTCTAGAAATTTTGTAACCATACGAATTCAATAAAACAATATTTAAAAGCTTTTGCAAACTAAGCAAATCATAGGTTCTTATGTTTGTATCAGTTCTAATTGGTTCTAAGATATCGTATCTTTTTTCCCAAATTCGGATGGTGTGCGCTTTTATTCCAGAAAGATTTTCTAAGTCTTTTATGCTAAAAACACTTTTAACATTGTTCATCATTTTATATAATTTAATAAAAAAATATAGGTTTTATTTTTAGATTTCAGAAAACTAAGCTACATATTAATCTTTGTAAATAGTATATAATTAAATATGAAACCCTAAATGAACTCTTATTGCTATTGGCTTTGAAAATCGTTAAAATAAGAAAGAAAAATAAATAGTATAGTTTGAGCCATTTTTAATAGTCTACCTTACCAAAAAAATAATAATGGCGATAGAACTTAAGGTTCGATTGGTCGAAGAATTATTCGACCGTCTAGATACTGAAATTACTGATTTCAAATCCGAAACCAAACTAAATTGCCTCACCGGATGCGGCAAATGCTGTTCGAAACCAAACATTGATGCGTCACCATTAGAATTTTTGCCTTGGGCGTTGCATTTATTTTTGAATGGCAAAGCCGAAGAAACCCTATTAGAACTCAACAACTCCACTATTTCAACCTGTCATATTTACCGACCACTTGCGCTTTTAGAAGAATACAACGGAAGCTGCAGCAACTATAAATATCGTGGATTAATATGCCGACTTTTTGGCTATGCAGCCAATAGAGATAAATATGGAGAACTCCGATTAGCTACTTGTAAAATCATAAAAGACAACCAACTAGAAAACTTCAACAACACCGAAGAAGCCATTAGCAAAGGGCTTTACGTGCCTATCTTTACCGATTATTATATGCAATTAGCACAAATAGATTATCGAATGGGAGTTACTTTACTACCCATAAACCAAGCTTTAAAAATGGCCATCGAAGAAGTATTGCAGTATTATGCGTACAGACCGTTTCCGGGCGGATTGGAGAATATTGCTTAATGAAGCGGATTTTAGTTATATTTGATAGTTGAAAAAAGCAATAATCACTTCAATTTTAGCAAATATGTCGGAAGAAGAAGATTAACACACCTTACTCAAAAACATGAAACCCAAACATAATTTCTTCATTGAAAATATAAATACATTTTTTACAATCTTAATAATATGAACTACAAACACATTCAATTTAGTTACCTTATAGTGATTTTTACGCTGGCTGTGTTCGTGCTTTTCGCATCGGTTTATATTTCTGCTTCTGCTGAGCCTGAATCTACTGACTCTGGTCCAAATTTCGCCATTACTTTTATAATGGGACTAATTCTATTTATTCTAGCTTCTTTTGTGTCATTTCAAGTAATTATTGATAGCGTATATTTACGAATTAAATTTAGCTTTGGCATTTATCAAAAAAAGTTTTCGCTTAATGAAATCATATCCGCTAAAACCATAAAGAATCACTGGTATTATGGATGGGGAATAAGAATTTGGTTGTGGCCCAAAATGTGGATTTACAATGTTTCAAGTTTTGACGCAGTTGAAATCAAACTAAAAAATGGTAAAACATACAGAATAGGCACGGATGAACCTGAAAAATTAGAACAAATAATTCTTAATTCAATTCAATAATAAAGAAAGACATAATTCTGAACATCCACAAAAAAAGCCCCAAACGAGGCTTTTTCATTATATAAACTTAAGCTTATTTGCTCAAATACATTTTTCTTCGAGAATACAATTCGTAAAATTGATCGTCTTTCAAATCATCAATAAACAAGATGCTTTCTCCTGTCGATTTCATTTCTGGTCCTAATGCTTTATTTACATTATGGAACTTGCTGAAAGAGAAAACAGGTTGCTTAATCGCGTATCCTTTTAATTGAGGATTAAATTTGAAATCTGTTACCTTACTGTGACCCAACATTACTTTTGTAGCATAATTTACATACGGCTCGCCATACGCTTTTGCAATAAAAGGAACTGTACGTGACGCTCTAGGATTCGCTTCGATGATATAAACGATATCGTCTTTTATCGCGAACTGAATGTTGATTAAACCAACCGTTTGCAAGGCCAAAGCGATTTTCTTGGTATGATCTTTAATCTGAGTCATTACAAACTCCCCTAAATTAAAAGGAGGTAAAGTCGCATTACTGTCGCCAGAGTGAACTCCGCAAGGCTCGATATGCTCCATTATTCCAATGATGTACACATTTTCACCGTCGCAAATTGCATCCGCTTCCGCTTCGATAGCACCATCTAAATAATGATCTAAAAGCAATTTATTTCCTGGAATCGTTTTCAATAAATTGATAACGTGTTCTTCTAATTCTTGTTTGTTGATAACGATTTTCATTCCTTGACCACCCAAAACATAAGAAGGACGAATCAATAAAGGAAAATCTAAAGTATCCGCCAAAGCAGAAGCTTCGTCAGCTGTTTCTGCAATTCCAAATTGTGGAAAAGGAATTTTTAAGTCGGTCAAAAGTTCCGAGAATCTTCCTCTATCTTCGGCTAAATCCAAAGCATCAAAGCTAGTTCCAATAATTTTTATTCCGTATTTAGACAATTTCTCCGCAATTTTCAAAGCTGTTTGACCCCCTAATTGCACGATTACACCTTCTGGTTTTTCGTGTTGGATAATATCATAAATATGTTCCCAAAAAACGGGCTCGAAATACAATTTATCGGCAGTATCAAAATCAGTCGAAACCGTTTCTGGATTACAGTTAATCATGATGGTTTCGTAACCACATTCTTTGGCTGCAAGAACTCCGTGAACGCATGAATAATCAAATTCAATTCCTTGACCAATTCTATTTGGACCTGAACCCAAAACGATTATTTTTTTCTTTTCGGTTACGATGCTTTCGTTATGAACGTAACGTTCTCCATTTGCTTTTTCAATTTCGGCTTCAAAAGTCGAGTAATAATAAGGTGTTTGCGCTTTAAATTCGGCAGCACAAGTATCAACCAATTTAAATACACGGTTGATGTTCATTTCGATACGCAAATTGTGAATTTGACTTTCTAAACAACCCAACATGTGTGCAATTTGTCTATCGGCAAAACCTTTTTGTTTCGCTTCCAAAAGCAATTCTCTTGGTAAAGTTTCCAATTTGAAGTTGGATATTTCTTTTTCCAAAGTATATAATTCCTCGTATTGTTTCAAGAACCACATATCAATTTTGGTGATTTCATGAATGCGACTCAACGGAATTCCCATTGCGATAGCATCATAAATCACGAAAACACGATCCCAACTTGCAAAAGTCAGTTTCTCGATAATTTGCTCGTAGTTTTTATATCCTTTTCCGTCAGCTCCTAGCCCATTTCTTTTAATTTCTAAAGATTGAGTCGCCTTATGCAAAGCTTCTTGAAATGAACGTCCAATTCCCATAACTTCCCCAACGGATTTCATTTGAAGTCCCAAAGTTCTGTCGGCACCTTCAAATTTATCAAAGTTCCAACGTGGTATTTTTACAATCACATAATCCAAAGTTGGTTCGAACAACGCCGAAGTCGATTTGGTGATTTGATTTTGCAATTCATCTAAATTATAACCCAATGCTAGTTTCGAAGCAATTTTTGCAATCGGATAACCTGTTGCTTTTGATGCCAAAGCCGAGGATCGAGACACACGAGGGTTGATTTCGATAGCTACAATATCTTCTTTATCGTCAGGCGAAACAGCGAATTGTACGTTACAACCTCCTGCAAAATTTCCGATACTACGCATCATCAAAATAGCATAATCACGCATTCTTTGGAAAGTCGTATCCGACAACGTCATTGCTGGCGCAACCGTGATGGAGTCTCCGGTGTGAATCCCCATTGGATCCATATTTTCGATAGAACAGATAATAACTACATTATCGTTCTTATCTCTTAAAAGTTCTAATTCGTATTCTTTCCAACCCATCAAAGCTTTGTCAATCAAAACTTCGTGAATAGGAGAAGCTTCTAAACCGCGCGTTAAAAGTTCGTTGAAATCTTCTTTTTTGTATACAATCGCAGCTCCTGTTCCACCAAGCGTAAAGGAAGGACGAATTACTAATGGAAAACCAAATTCCTGTGCAATTTCTTTTCCTTGAAGGAATGAAGTAGCTGTTTTTGCAGGCGCAGCAGGAACTCCAATTTTTTCTAAAAGTTGTTTAAATTGCTCTCTATCTTCGGTGATATTGATGGCATTTACATCAACACCTATTAATTTCACACCAAAATCTTCCCAAATCCCTTTTTCTTCAGCTTCCAAACATAAGTTCAAAGCGGTTTGCCCTCCCATTGTTGGCAAAACAGCATCAATTTGAGGATGTGCTTTTAGGATTTCGATAATAGACTTGGTTGTTAATGGTTTCAGATAAATATGATCGGCCATACTTGGATCGGTCATGATCGTTGCGG
>CANCPC010000022.1 GCA_947379965.1 Flavobacteriaceae bacterium
ACTTATTTATGAAACTTGTTGTCATCTTTTGAAATTCAATTATTTTATTTTCTATTTCGACTGTTTTTTCTTTTGATAAAAAATTATTTTGACTAGCAATCAATAATTGTGTTTGTAATTCGAATGAAGAACCTAAACTTATATTTAAATAATGTTGAAAATGTTTATTCCCTCTATTTGAACCTTCAGCTATATTTGATGGCATAGAAACTGAACATCTATTCATTTAACTTACTAATCCATATATTTCTGATTTTGGAAATAAAGAAGTTAGTATATAAATATTATTTGTTATATCCATTGAAATAATCCAAATTTTTAAATTCTTAAAATTATGTCTCATTCTTTATTGTCTTATTTCCTTTCTAAAAAAATCTTGGTTCTTGTCTCTTTATTTTCAATATCTAAAGCAACTCGTATATCCCCGCGCTTCCTTGCCCAGTCCCCACGCACATACTTACAATTCCATATTTATTTCCACGTCTTTTCATTTCGTCGAATAGTTGAACCGATAATTTAGTGCCCGTACAACCTAGCGGATGGCCTAATGCAATGGCTCCACCGTTTACATTTACAATTTCTGGATTGATGTCTAATTCACGAATTACAGCCAAGGATTGTGAGGCAAATGCTTCGTTCAGTTCTATTAAATCGATATCTTTTAATTGCAATCCGGCTTGTTTTAAGGCTTTCGGAATGGCTTTCACGGGGCCAATTCCCATAATTCTGGGTTCAACTCCTGCCGAAGCGAAGTTGACTAATCGTGCAATAGGAGTAAGGTTTAATTCTTTGACCATTTCTTCGCTCATTATCAAAACGAAAGCAGCACCATCACTCATTTGCGAAGAATTCCCTGCAGTTACACTTCCATCAGCAGCAAAAACGGCTCTTAATCCTGATAATGCTTCTACCGAAGTTACCATTCTTGGACCTTCATCTTTATTTACGATATACGATTTGGTTTCCTTTTTACCATTTTCATTAATGAAAGTCTGCTCAATAGTTATGGGAACAATTTGCTTATCAAATTTCCCTTCGGCTTGTGCTTTCAAGGCTTTATTATGCGAATGAAAAGCAAACTTATCCTGATCTGCTCTTGTGATGTTATATTGTTTGGCAACCGCTTCGGCTGTTAGTCCCATTCCCCAATAATAATCTTGGTGGCCTTCAACTGCAGCGGCATAATCTGGTGTTGGTTTGTAGCCACCCATCGGAATGAAACTCATGCTTTCGACTCCACCGGCAATGATACAATCCGCCATTCCAGATTGGATTTTGGCTGTAGCCATCCCAATAGTTTCTAATCCTGAAGCACAATATCTATTGACTGTTACACCGGGAACATCTTCGATTTTTAATCCCATTAAGGAAATTAATCGTCCCACGTTCAGTCCTTGTTCGGCTTCTGGCATAGCGTTTCCAACCATCACGTCATCGATGCGTTTTTTGTCGAAATCCGGCAATTCATTCATCATAAATTGAATGGTTTCGGCAGCTAATTCATCGGGACGCTTGAATCTAAATACGCCTTTTGGTGCTTTTCCAACGGCGGTTCTGTATGCATTTACTATATAGGCTGTTTTCATAAATAAGCCCCCTAACCCCCGGAAGGGGGAATTCCTATTAGGGGTAAATAGGGTTTTAGAATCACATTCTTAATTATAAAGTGATATATTATTATTTCAATTATTTAAAGAACTTTTTATACACAAAATTGGTATTTACAATTTTGAGAGTTCCCCCTTCGGGGGTTAGGGGGCTAATTTCTCAATGGTTTCCCTTTGGTTAACATAAATTGGATGCGTTCCAATGTTTTTCTTTCGGTACATAAACTCAAAAAAGCTTCTCTTTCGATATCCAATAAATATTGTTCGGATACCAATGTTGGTTCGGATAAATCACCACCAGCCATTACATAAGCTAGTTTGTTGGCAATTTTCTTGTCGTGTTCCGAGATGTATTTTCCGGCTTCCATTTGGTCGGTTCCAACTAAGAACATTCCCAACGCTTGTTTTCCCAAAACTTTTACATCATTTCTGCGAATAGGTTGGGTGTAACCGGCTTCGGCCATTATCAAAGCGTGTTTTTTGGCTTCGGCAATTTGACGGTCTTTATTGACAACGACAACATCTTTTCCGTGTTGTAAAACGCCTAAATCAAAGGCTTCGTGAGCCGAAGTTGACACTTTGGCCATAGCCACAGTCAAGAAATATTCTTGCAAAACATTCAGTTCGACATCGTTTTTACGAAATAAATCAGAAGCTCTCAAGGCCATTTCTTTCGATCCACCACCACCTGGAATTACGCCAACGCCAAATTCGACCAATCCAATATATGTTTCTGCCGCTGCAACCACTTTATCAGCGTGCATGCTCATTTCGCAACCGCCCCCCAAAGTCATTCCGTGTGGTGCCACGATTACTGGAATTCCAGAATAGCGTACGCGCATCATGGTGTCTTGGAACATTTTAATCGCCATATTGAGCTCATCGTATTCTTGCTCGACAGCCATCATAAATATCATTCCGATGTTGGCACCCACCGAAAAATTGGCTCCTTGGTTTCCAATAACCAAACCTTGGTATTCTTTTTCGGATAAGTCAATGGCTTTGTTTATGGCTTGTAAAACGTCGCCACCAATGGTATTCATTTTCGATTGAAACTCTAAATTTAAAATTCCGTCACCTAAATCTTGGATAATGGCACCACTATTACTCCATATTTTTTTGCTTTCGCGAATATTATTCAGGATGATAAAGGCATCTTGTCCTGGAACTTTGTTTTGCGTTTTATTTGGAATGTTGTAAAAATAAGTTGCGCCTTCTTTTACGGTATAAAAACTCGAATTTCCGGAAGCTACCATTTCATTCACCCAAGCGTTTGGTTCTAAACCTTCGGCTTTCATGATTTCGATTCCTTTTGCTACGCCAATGGCATCCCAAATTTCGAAAGGTCCATTTTCCCAACCGAAACCAGCTTTCATAGCATCGTCGATTTTGTATAATTCGTCTGATATTTCAGGAATTCTATTCGATACATAGGCAAACATTCCGGCGAAACTTTTTCTGTAAAATTCACCCGCTTTATCGGTTCCTTTTACTAAAACCTTAAAGCGATCTATAGGTTTGTCAATGGTTTTTGTTAGTTCCAAAGTAGCAAATGAAGCTTTTTTTGCAGTACGATATTCCAAGGTATTTAAATCCAAAGTCAGAATATCTCGTCCTTCTTTTTTATAAAAACCTTGTCCCGTCTTGCTTCCTAACCAATTATTTTCCATCATTTTTGTGATGAAATCCGGTAATTCGAATAATTCGTGCTGTTCGTCGTTTGGACAGTTTTCGAAGATTCCGTTGGCAACATGCACCAATGTATCCAAACCGACTACATCGACCGTTCTGAAAGTAGCTGATTTTGGTCTTCCAATAACGGGACCGGTCAATTTATCAACTTCTTCGATGGTTAATCCTAATTCTTTGACTAAATGGAATAAACTTTGGATTCCGTAAATTCCAATTCTGTTTCCGATAAAAGCAGGAGTATCTTTGGCTACGACCGAAGTTTTACCTAAGAATTTCTCTCCATATATAGTAAGGAAGTCCAAAACTTCGGTTGAAGTTTGTGGGCCAGGAATAATTTCAAATAATTTTAAGTAACGCGCTGGATTAAAAAAGTGGGTTCCGCAAAAGTGTTTCTGAAAATCATCTGATCTTCCTTCGCTCATAAAATGAATTGGAATTCCAGATGTATTTGAGGTTACTAAAGTCCCCGGTTTACGAAATTTTTCTATTTGTTCGAAAACCAATTTTTTAACTTCCAAACGTTCTACCACCACTTCGATAATCCAATCAACATTGGCAAGTTGCGCTATATCATCGGTTGTATTTCCAGTAGTGATTCTACTTGCAAATTTGGGATGATAAATAGGAGATGGTTTCGATTTCAGCGCATTTTGAAAATGTTCGTTTACCAAGCGATTGCGAACGATTTTACTTTCTAATGTCAATCCTTTCTTGGCTTCGGCTTCGGTAAGTTCTAATGGAACAATATCCAAAAGCAATACTTCAACACCAATATTGGCAAAATGACAGGCAATTCCTGAGCCCATAATTCCGGATCCAATTACTGCAACTTTTTTAATCGATCTTTTCATTGGTTATTTTTTTTAAACAACTCCCGAGTTGTCTTTACTATTAAATATGTTTTTATCTTGAATTAATTCATTGATAATTTCTGAAACTTCAATAAAATGTTGAAGTTGTTCTTCTGAAATATTTTGTAAAACAGCTTCATTAAATTTTAAAACGGTATTTTTTGAAAACTCTCTTTTTTCTTTACCAAATTCAGTTAAATAAATTAATACACCACGACCATCAAGAGGGTTTTTCTCTTTTATAATCAATCCTTTTTCTTCCATAGACTTTAAGGTTCGGGTTAAGCTAGTTGCTTCCATACCCATTTTTGGCCCTAAAGCAGTAGATGGTGTTCCATTTTCTTTGTCCATGCTTAATAATGCAAAACCGGTTGACATTGTAGCTCCATATTTTGTAGCTTCCTCATTGTACATTCTAGCAACTGCTTGCCAAGTTGCCCTAAGTATATAGTCTATTGTTTTGTTTTTCATAAATATTTTTTTATTATAATCTTACCTCAAATATATTAAAAAAATACTATGCATGCATAATAAATTAAATATTTTTTAATATTTAAATAAAGGACAAAAAAAAACTCCTGTAGGGAGTTTTATGATGAACGAAATAAAAAATATTAGTTGTAAATTTTAACATATAAATCTTTGTATTTTTCTAATACAATTTTTCGTTTTAATTTTAGAGTAGGGGTTAAGTGTCCTGAATTTATAGACCACACATCGGGTGTTAATTCGAAACGTTTGATTTTTTCCCAATTCCCGAATTTTTTATTCAAAATATCAACTTCTTCTTGAATGCGTTCTATCACTTTTGGATTCGCGATTACTTCTTCATTGTTTGCACCAACAGAGATACCGTGAATTTTTTCCCATTCTCTAACAAACTCAAAATTGGGTTGGATAAAAGCTGCTGGCATTTTTTGGCCGTCGCCAATAACCATTATTTGTTCTATAAAACGGGATTGTTTCATCGCGTTTTCAAGCAATTGAGGCGAAATATATTTACCTCCAGAGGTTTTGAACATTTCTTTTTTGCGATCTGTAATTTTAAGAAAACCTTCTTTGTCAATTTCTCCAATATCGCCAGTATGAAAATATCCGTCTACGATTGCTTCATTTGTTAAAGCTTCATCTTTGAAATAACCCAACATTATATTTGATCCTTTACACAGGATTTCTCCATCTTGGGCAATTTTCACTTCTACATTGTCGATTATTTTTCCAACAGTTCCCACTTTGAAACCGTGATTTCTCATGTCATTTACAGAGATTACGGGCGAAGTTTCAGTTAAACCATAACCTTCCATTACGGGAATTTGGGCCGCAGCGAATACTCTGGCAAGCCTTGGCTGTAAAGCCGCACTTCCGGAAACCATTAAATCTAAATTGCCGCCTAAACCGGCTCTCCATTTGCTGAAGATGAGTTTTCTTGCTATTTTTAATTGAAATTCATACCAAAATCCATTGGTTCCATAAGGTTCAAATCGTAATCCTAAATCGACAGCCCAAAAAAACATTCTTCTTTTAATACCAGAAAGTTGCAATCCTTTTGAATAGATTTTGTCATATACTTTTTCAAGTAGCCTAGGCACAGCTGACATTACAGTTGGTTTTACCTCATTGATATTGTCACTAATCTTATCTATTGATTCTCCAAAATATACTGAAACACCATAATATTGGTATAAATACAAAATCATTCTTTCGAAAATATGGCAAATAGGCAAGAAGCTCATCGCGCGACTTTTTCCTCTTTCAAAAGGAATTCTCGCAGCGCTATCTAGCACATTTGAAACGATATTTTGGTGTGAAAGCATAACTCCTTTTGGTTTTCCCGTCGTTCCCGAAGTATAAATTATGGTGGCTAAATCTCCTGTTTTAACGTTGTTTTTTCGGTTTTCAACTTCATCTTGATTGCTTTGGTCTTCGCCAAGAACAAGAAGTTCTTGCCAGTTTTTACAACCTTCAATTTCGTCAAAAGAAAATACTTCTTTTAGATTAGGAAGATTTGATTTTATTAAATTCACTTTTCGCAACACTTCGGCATCCGATACAAAACAGTAGATGGAACCAGAGTGATTAAGAATATATTCGTAATCTGCTTCGGCAATTGTTGGGTAAATAGGGATATTTTGCGCTCCAGTTTGTAACACACCAATATCCATAATATTCCATTCAGTTCTATTATTGGTAGAAATCAACGCAATTTTATCGTTTTTTTGAATTCCCATTCGTAACAATGCTCTCGAAATAGCATTGGCTTTTGAAATATATTCTTCAGTTGAAGTTTTTACCCAAACCCCATTACACTTGGTTACCAAAGCATCTAGAATAGAGTATTGTTCAAGTTGAAAATAGGGAAAATCAAATAAACGGGTGATATTGGTCATTTTAAAAAGTGTTAATTTATCGCAAATTAAGTAATAAATTATTAGTGAGCAATCTTTAAGCTTTTAAAAGTTTATACAAAAAAAGATCTATTATTAGTTAACTATTATTTTGAACTACCATTTAAATTAGTATCCTGTTTTTTGTCATAAGTTTAACAACACCCAATCAATTAAATGTAATATATTTACAAAACATTAATTAATTGTTACCAAAATGCAAAAAAACTTACGACTAAATGAATATAAAGTCTTATTTTACAGACTTTCTTTGGCTTATATTTTTTATTTTATTGCCCGAATTCTTTTTTACCTTTATAATACCGATTTACTTAGAGTAGAATCACTATCGGATTTTCTTTCGCTAAGTTATTATGGTTTAGCTTTTGATACGACAGCGATTTTATATGTAAATCTTCTGTTTATCATCTTTTCGGTGTTGCCATTTTATAAAAATACGACCGTTAAATATCAACGAAATCTCTTTTATCTTTATTTTGGAACAAATTTATTGGCTTATGCCACAAACTTTATTGACTTTATTTATTACAAGTTTACTTATGCTCGAACTACAATTGTAGCGCTCAACGTAATCAAACACGAAACCAATAAAAAGGTTTTGTTTTTTAGTTTCATGATTGAATATTGGCATGTTTTGGCATTATTTATACTATGTTCCTTGTTGTGGATATATTTGTACAAAAAGATTAACGTTAAAGTTTCGGCTCCAACAAAAAAAATACATTATTTTGGGTTTTCAACTGCAGGATTTTTATTGATAATTTTGCTTACGATTGGCGGTATTCGCGGTGGTGATTTCAAGAAATCGACTCGACCAATTAATCTTTTAGACGCCAGTCGTCATGTCAAAAATATCGTTCATTCTGACATTGTTCTTAATACGCCTTTTGCAATTATTAGAACGATGTTTGCTAATAGTTTTCTAAAAACAAATTACCCAGGAGTTACGGAGCAATTGATTTCAGAGAAAATTCAACCTATAAAACAATATCATAATAATCCAGAAACGAAACCCAATGTGGTTGTTTTTATTATCGAAAGTTATGGTCGCGAATACATTGGAGCATTCAACAAAAAATCAGGTATTCCTAATTATAAAACGCATGCGCCGTTCTTAGATTCCTTGTCGCAACACAGTATGATTTTTACCAATGCGTATGCTAATGGTCGACAATCGATACACGGTATGTCCTCCGTTTTGGCTGGAATTCCGTCGTTTAAAGATGCATTTACGTCTTCTCCATATCCAAAACAGAAAATAGAATCCATCGTTTCTACTTTGAAAAGTGATGGTTATGACACTTCCTTTTTTCATGGAGCTGCCAATGGTTCAATGGGATTTTTAGGTTTCGGAAACATTCTTGGTATCGATCATTATTATGGAAGAACCGAGTTTAATGACGATTCGCAATTTGATGGTTATTGGGGAATTTGGGACGAACCCTTTTTTCAATTCATGAAAAACACTTTGGATAAAAAGAAAACTCCGTTTTTTGCTTCCATTTTTACGGTTTCATCGCATGAACCTTATATCATTCCTGAAAAATATAAAAACACATTTCATGAAGGTGGAGTTCCTATTCATAAATGCGCGGAATACACTGATTTTGCTCTAAAAAGATTTTTTACTGAAGCAAAAAAACAGCCATGGTTTTCGAATACTATTTTTGTTTTGGTTGCCGATCACTGTAACCAAATCTATTATGATGAATATCAAAAACCAATTAATAGATATGCCGTTCCTATAATTATCTACAAACCGAATAGTAAATATGTGGGCGTTGATGATGATTTTGCACAGCAAATTGATATTTACCCAACGATTTTGGACATGATTGGATACAAAAAACCGTTCCGAAGTTGGGGCAGAAGCTTGTTCGACAAAAAAACAACAGTACCTTTTGTAATCAATTCTACGGGAAGTATTTACCAATTTGCAAGAGGAAATTACATTTGTACTTTCGACGGAAAAGTGGCACTTGGATTTTATGATAAAAATGATAAAGCTCTGGCTAACAATTTAATAAAAAACCGAAATCCAGAAATGGATGATTTAGAATTACGTTGCAAAGCTTTTATTCAGGATTATATGAATCGTGTTGTAGACAAAAAAATGTTCTATAAACCTTAAACCCTAAAAGTATTTTTTTATTATTACTATTAAACTACTAAAAAAGCGTTTACAATTAGTAAACGCTTTTTAAATATATAAAAAACTTCTTATTATAATTTCTCAATCCACAATCTAGCATTTACAAAAGCTTCATGCCAAGGCGAAACTTCATCGTTTCTGTCTTTTGGATAATTCGCCCAGTTCCATTGGAAAGTCGAACGCTCAATGTGCGGCATCATGACCAAGTGACGGCCAGTTGTATCACAAAGCATCGCCGTATTATAGTCGGAACCATTCGGATTTGCTGGGTAACTTTCGTAACCATATTTACCTACAATGTTGTAATTTTCTTCAGATTCCGGCAAGTTGAATTTTCCTTCTCCGTGTGAAACCCAAACCCCCAAAGTGCTTCCGGCTAATGTAGACAACATCACCGATTTGTTTTCTTGAATCGTTACCGATGTGAAAATACTTTCGTGTTTGTGACTGTCATTGTGCAACATTTTTCCGTGAACTTTATGTTCTGGATTAATTTTCTCCAATTCCATAAGTAATTGGCAACCATTACAAATTCCAACCGATAAGGTATCTTCTCTTTTGAAGAAATTGTCTAAACTTGTTCTTGCTTTTTCGTTGTATAAAAAGGCTCCCGCCCAACCTTTGGCAGAACCCAAAACATCTGAATTCGAGAATCCTCCAACGGCTCCAATAAACTGAATATCTTCTAGATTTTCACGTCCCGAAATCAAATCGGTCATGTGAACATCTTTTACATCAAATCCGGCTAAGTACATAGCATTTGCCATTTCACGCTCGGAATTACTACCTTTCTCCCGAATAATTGCTGCTTTTGGACGCGGTTTTGAATGGTCGATAACTGGTGCTTTTCCAGTAAAATGTGCTGGAAAAGTATAGTTTAAAGCTTGGTTTTTATAATTGTCGAAACGGGCTTGAGCAGTTCCGTTTTTGGCTTGTTTTTGGTCTAATAAGAAGGAAGTTTTAAACCAAACATCTCTATATTTAGCAATGTCTAATTGGTAAGGTCCAAATTCTAAAGTGGCTTCATTGGTAACAGTTCCTAATTTGTAAAAAGCTACATTATTTGCTTTCAATTTGCTTTCGACAATTGCATCGTCTTTGGCTTGGAAAACAACCGCAATATTTTCAGAGAATAAATATTTGATAATGTCTTTTTCTTCGAAAACAGAGAAATCTATTTTAGCTCCCAAATTCACATCGGCAAAACACATTTCTAATAAAGTAGTAATCAAACCACCACTTCCAATGTCATGTCCTGCAAGAATGTTGTCTCCTAAAATTAATTCTTGAAGGGTATTAAACGCATTTTTGAAAAAAGCAGCATCTTTAATAGTTGGCGCATCGTTTCCAATTACATTCAAAATTTGAGCGAAAGAAGAACCTCCTAATTTGAAATCGTCTTGTGACAAATTGATATAATAAATAGAACCAACTGTCATCCCATCGCTTTGGGATCTCAAAACAGGTTCTACCACTTTTCTAATATCAGTACAATTTCCACCAGCCGAAATAATTACCGTTCCTGGCGCAATTACTTCGTCATTTGGATATTTTTGTTTCATCGAAAGCGAATCTTTTCCTGTTGGAATATTGATTCCTAATTCGATTGCAAAATCTGAACACGCTTTTACGGCAGCGTATAAACGGGCATCTTCGCCTTCGTTTTTACACGCCCACATCCAGTTTGCTGAAAGTGAAATTCCGTCTAATCCATCTTTTATGGGTGCCCAAACGATATTCGATAAGGATTCAGCGATTGCTGTTCTAGTTCCTGCAACAGGATTAATTAAAGAAGCAATTGGCGAATGCCCAATGGATGTTGCAATTCCTTCTTTTCCTAAATAATCCAAAGCCATGACACCACAATTATTCAATGGTAATTGCAAAGGTCCAGCACATTGTTGTTTGGCTACTTTTCCACCTACACAACGATCGACTTTATTTGTTAACCAATCTTTACAAGCAACCGCTTCTAATTGAAGTACTTGCTCTAAATAAGTGGAGATTTTTTCTTTCGAATAGTCTAAATCAGCGTATTTTCTATCGATAGTTTTATCAGTCATAACTACTTTTGGAGAACTACCGAAGAAATCTTCCAAAGCGTAATCCATCGGTTTTGCACCAGTCGATTTTGACTCGAAAGTAAAACGATGATCGCCAGTTACGTCACCTACTTGGTACATCGGAGCGCGCTCTCTGTCGGCAATTCGTTGTAAAATAGCAATGTCTTTTTTACCAATAACCAATCCCATTCTTTCTTGAGATTCGTTACCAATAATTTCTTTAGCTGAAAGGGTAGGATCTCCCACAGGCAATTTGTCTAAATCAATCAAACCTCCCGTTTCTTCGACCAATTCCGAAAGACAATTTAAATGTCCACCAGCTCCGTGATCGTGAATAGAAACAATTGGATTATGGTCGCTTTCCACCAAACCACGAATAGCGTTGGCAGCGCGTTTTTGCATTTCAGGGTTCGAGCGTTGTACCGCATTCAACTCAATTCCAGAACTCATCGCTCCAGTATCGGCAGAAGAAACAGCTGCTCCACCCATTCCAATTCTATAATTTTCTCCACCAAGAATTACGATTTTATCGCCTTCTTGTGGTTTATGTTTTATCGCTTGATCTAATTTTCCGTAACCAATTCCGCCCGCTTGCATGATTACTTTATCGTAACCCAACTTGCGATTATTTTCTTCGTGTTCGAAAGTAAGAACCGAACCTGTAATAAGCGGTTGTCCAAATTTATTTCCAAAATCAGAAGCTCCATTCGATGCTTTTATCAAAATATCCATCGGCGTTTGATACAACCATTTTCTTTCGGCAACGGCATCTTCCCAATTTCTATTTTCTTCTAATCGAGAATACGAAGTCATATAAACTGCTGTTCCTGCTAATGGCAAAGAACCTTGACCACCGGCTAAACGATCTCTAATTTCTCCTCCAGAACCAGTTGCAGCTCCATTGAAAGGTTCTACGGTTGTTGGAAAATTATGAGTTTCTGCCTTTAAAGAAATAACCGAATCGAATTCTTTTATTTCATAAAAATCAGGTTTGTCTGCCGTTTTTGGAGCGAATTGTTGCACACGCGGTCCTTTTACAAACGCCACATTATCTTTGTACGCCGAAACAATATCGTTCGGATTTTCAGAAGATGTTTTTTTGATTAATTTGAATAGGGAAGAAGGCATTTCTTCACCATCGATTACAAATGTTCCGTTGAAAATTTTGTGTCGACAGTGTTCTGAATTCGCTTGTGAGAACGCAAAAATTTCAGAATCAGTTAATTTTCGACCTAATTTTATAGAAAGATTATCCAAATATTCAACTTCATCTGGGCTTAAAGATAAACCTTCAGTTTTGTTATAAGCGGCAATATCTACAATATCTAAAATCGCTTCTGGAAGTACATTTATGGTGAAAACAGCTTGATTTAATTCGGAATATTTTTGAGAAAGCATCGGATCGAAATCCGTAGCATCAGCTGCAATTTTATGAAATTCTTCAATTCGAATAATTCCTGAAATCCCCATGTTTTGAGTGATTTCCACAGCATTTGTACTCCATGGTGTAACCATTGTGGCGCGAGGGCCAACAAAAAAATCCGCCAATACGGATTTTTCTATTTTATTAGAGTCGGCAAAAAGCCAGTTAAGTTTTGAAATGTCTTCTGTTGAAAGTTGGTCTTTTGTCTGTACTGCAAATACGGTTTTGCTTTGGTTTTCAAAGAAATGAATCATTGTAATAATGTAGTTATCGTTGTTTTGCAAATTTAGTTTAAAAATTTAGTTAGAGCAAAAGAAACAATAATAAAGACTTTAAAAATTATTAGAATTCGATTACTATTTGTAAATATAAAAAAGTAGGTATCAAAAAAAATCCTATAAGCACCTTCTATTTTTTTGGAAACGGCATATTTTGATATGCTCCCAAATCTGGAGGAGTAGTCCTAGAATTTCCGATGATATCAAACGGAATGATATAGGATGAATTTCCTTTGGCGAAAGCCGCAGAATTAATATCAATATTGAGTTTGTTTAGATTATTATTAAGAAATTTTGGGTCTTTATTTAGAATTATGGCATTATAATGGGAAGAATCTGTATTGAACTGATATAACGGATTACTGTTAATTTGATTGGATGTATAATCTAATTTCAAAAGACAATTATTGAATTTATATTCGAATTGAGCTCCCGCTTTTTTATCTAAAATCATCTCATTTGAATAGGAACCATAAATAATACAATTATTAAATGTAGCTGCAGTCAAGTTTTTTACTTCAGGAACCGCACCTATAAAGTAATTATTAATAGAAACGGCCACTTGGGTAGAACTGTTCCAATTATTATTGAAAGTACAATGTGTAAAGGAATAATCACCTCCATAATTACATGCCAAACTAGCAATTCCGGTATTATTAATGGCTATATTCTCTCCAATTATTTTGGCAGTTTGTGCTAAAATCCCATAATTAGTGCAATTATAAATTTGTGTATTTTTTATTTGAACTGTTGAACCATCATTGTTTTGAATTAGCATTCCAATCGTGGCATTTTTTATTGTTAAATGGTTGAAACTATTATTAGTACTTCCATCAGTAAGCCAAATAGCACTCCATTGTCCTGGAATCTCTGCAAAATCAGGTTCAATTCGATCTCCATCAAAAATGACTTCGTTCTCAAGATTAGTAGTTGTTGAAGCCGTTCCGTTTACATTTATAGAAGCGTTATCTGCGACTATTATCCCAGAATTGGCATGAAAGTGAACTCTTGCTCCAGCATCGAAAATTGCAGTTTTTCCTGAGGGGACAGCGGCATAACCATAAATTACATATTCTTTATGTTTCGTAAAATGGAGTTCATTACCATTTACTGGATCATTTTGATTTAATTTAAAACCATAAATTTTTTGATCTCCGATAGGCAGCGTTTCGGTTGTACCATCATTAAAACGCTTTGGATATAATAAAATAGCATCCTTGATAAGTGTCACCAATTCAACTTTTTGAAGATTTGCGCCACTATCAAATTGTATTTGATCGGTGTAAAGGAAGTCTGTTGGGTTAGCATCGCTTGATTTTTCTGTGGTTTCTATAAAAATATAAAGACTATCTTTAGCTAAAAGAGTTACATTTTCAAATGATTTTCCTTGGTTTCCTTGCATTCCATCAACAGTCATTCGGTATTTTGAGTTTAAGCCTTGTGCTAATTTTATGCTTGGTATGTTAATGTCACTTTTGCTGTGGTTATACACTTTTAAGGTGTATGTGCGTGAACTTATTGAACTAAAAACAGTGTCTAAGTAGACTGTGTCTTTCGAAAAACCTAATTTTCCGGTGCTTGGGAGGGTTGAAAAATCAGTTCTACAGGAAGAAAATGAAATAATTATTCCGATGAAAAACAGAAAAGTTAGCTGACGCATTTCGATATTTTTTTTGTAAAAATAGTAAAAATCTAATAGTATTAATGTGCGATTTTTGGTTTTGAATTTCAATAAGAATTATAATTGTTATTTTGTATCTCAACTTTTGCATAAATTTGCTCTTTTAAAGAAAAATATCATGACTTTCGACAAAGATAGAATTTTAGAATACTGTAATAAAATATCGAAAAACACTTTAATGGAAACATTAAAAATTGTTTATGTTGATGCAGGTCCCGATTTTTTGACAGCAACTATGCCTGTAAATTCTTCTGTTCACCAACCAATGGGTTTATTACACGGCGGCGCTACGGTGGCTTTGGCAGAAAGCGTAGGAAGTGCAGCTTCGTTTTTATTTGTAAATGAAGAACAGAGCGAAGTTCGTGGTATCGAAATTTCAGCAAATCACTTGAAAGCAAAACGCCAAGGAATAGTGACAGCAACAGCAAAAATAATTCACAAGGGACGTAGTATTCATCTTTGGGAAATTCGGATAGTAGATGAAAATAGCAGTTTGATTTCTCTCTGTAAATTAACGACTATGGTATTACCAAAAAGAAAAAGTACCGATTCGTAATGAAAATAATTTTAGAGAAAGCCAAGATACAATTTGATCAAAATCTTCCTTTTGTAATTTATAAAAAGCCAGATGAAGGAAAGGTTGTTGGACTTTTTCAGAAAAATGATTCTTTATTTGAAGTGAATGATTTTACCGAAAAAGGTTTTGTTTTTGCTTCTTTTGACGGAAGTAAAACCTTTTTAATCCCTGAGAATCAATCTGAAAAAGTTAGTTTTATTTGGAAAAATTCCGATATTGATATTCATCAAAAAGAAACATTTTTGCAGAATGATTTGGCTAAAAATGATTTTATAAATTTAGTTTCGAAAGGTATTCAAGCCATTAGAAAAAACGAATTTAGCAAAGTAGTATTATCACGTAAAGAAACAATAGATATAATTGATTTTGATTGGATTATGGCTTTCGAAAAGATGATTCATTTATATCCATCAACTTTTGCTTATTGTTTTTATCATCCAAAAATTGGTATTTGGATGGGTGCTACCCCAGAACAATTGTTGAAGGTAAATGATGCATCATTCGAAACGATAGCTTTGGCAGGAACGCAAAAGGAAACAGATTCCAATGAGGTATTTTGGCATTCAAAAGAAAAAGAAGAACAACAATATGTCACCGATTATATTGTTACAAAATTAGAAAAAGTAGCTTCGGAAGTACAAGTTTCGAAACCCTATAGTATAAAAGCAGGATCTATTTGGCATATTAAAACGGATATTTCAGGAATTCTAAATTCGGGTTCTAATTTAAAGGAAGTAGTTCAATTATTGCACCCAACACCTGCAGTTTGTGGATTTCCAAAGGCTCAATCGAAAGCCTTTATTTTGGAAAACGAAGATTACGATCGAACCTTTTATACGGGTTATTTAGGAGAATTAAATTCTGAATCTTCAAAAGAAATAATAAGTCATTTGTTTGTAAATTTGCGCTGTATGGAGATTTGTAATTCTCACGCTAACTTATTTATGGGCTGCGGAATTACAAAGGATAGTGTTCCCCAAAAAGAGTGGGAGGAAAGCATTAACAAATCAGCAACGATGAAAAAGATTTTGTAAGAGGACTCAGATGAAACGGATTTAATTTGTAAAGCCGCGGATAATTACAAATTTAAAATCCGTTTGTATAAGTGTTTTCGCAAAGCGAATCAGCGTACTAAATTAATACTAAAAAGAATATGAAATTAGATCTGTTAGCTTTCGGTGCGCATCCAGATGATGTAGAATTGGGTTGTGGCGGAACAATTTCCAAAGAAGTAGCTTTGGGAAAAAAGGTGGGCATCATTGATTTAACTCGGGGTGAATTAGGAACTCGAGGATCGGTTGAAATTAGAAACCAAGAATCGGTCAATGCTGCAAAGATTCTTGGCGTTTCTGTTCGAGAAAACTTGGATATGAAAGATTGTTTCTTTGTAAATGATGAAGCGCATCAATTGCAAATAATTAAAATGATTCGGAAATATAAACCTGAAATTGTTTTGTGTAATGCCATTGAAGATCGTCATATAGATCACGGAAAAGGAAGTGGTTTAGTTTCAGATGCTTGTTTTCTTTCGGGATTAATGAAAATAGAAACCGAACTAAATGGTATAATTCAAGAGGCTTGGAGACCCAAATTGGTATATCATTATATACAATGGGTAAATTTAAAGCCTGATTTCGTAGTTGATATAACAGGTTACAACGATCAAAAAGTTAAGGCTATTTTAGCTTACGAATCACAATTTTATAATTCAGAATCAGTGGAACCGGTTACACCTATTGCTACAAAAAACTTTAAAGAAAGTCTGAATTATCGTGCACAGGATTTAGGAAGATTGATTGGTACTGAATATGGGGAAGGTTTTACCGTTGAAAGATATTTGGCAGTCAATAGTTTAAGCGATTTGATATAATTTTTTTAATGATTTTCTTTGCAAGAACGAACTTTAGTTCTATATTTGCACTCGTTAAAAATGGTGGTTGTAGCTCAGCTGGTTAGAGTATTGGTTTGTGGTGCCGAGGGTCGCCGGTTCGAACCCGGTCAGCCACCCAAAATGCAAAAGCTTCGAAGAAATTCGAGGCTTTTTTTGTAAATAAAAAAGCCCCTCAAAATTTATTTGAAGGGCATTTTTATTTTAGTAAAGTTATATTCTTAATCTCCAATTTTATCTACAAAAGGACGATTTTCTCTATTAGCTATTTCCCAAGCAATGGCAAAACCCAATTGAGCTCTTTTCTTTAAAGCTTCAAATTCAATTTTCTCAACTTTATCTGTTGGTTTGTGATAATCTACATGCACACCGTTGAAAAGGAAAACGGATGGAATTCCATTTTTGGCAAAATTGTAATGATCTGAACGGTAATAGAAACGATTCGGATCTTTCTTATCATTAAATTTATAGTCTAAAGCCATATGCACAAAGTTTTTATTGGCGTCTTCACAAATATTATATAAATCCGTTGATAAATAATCGGATCCTATCAAATATACATAATTGCTCGAATCATTATGAAATTCATCGTGTCTACCTATCATATCGATGTTAATGTCGGTTACGGTATTGGCTAACGGAAACAAAGGATTTTGAGAGTAAAAGCTAGAACCTAAAAGACCATGTTCTTCGCCTGTCATATGAATAAAAAGGATAGAACGTTTCGGTCCATGACCTTCATTTTTGGCAATTTGGAAAGCTTGAGCAATTTCAAGTAAGGCCACAGTTCCAGAACCATCATCATCGGCACCATTGTGAATTTCACCATTTTTTATACCTACATGGTCATAATGAGCAGAAATTACAATTATTTCATTTGGTTTTTCAGAGCCCTCAATATACGCCCAGATATTGGCAGAATCGGATAAATTATCATTTCGTTTGGCATTTAAGAATGCAGCAGGTACTTTTTGGTAATAACTAATTGCACCTTCTGGGAATGGTATTTTATTTGTTTTATAGTGGCTTATCAAATATTCACCCGCTTTTTTCTGTCCTTTCGAACCTGTATCTCTGCCTTCCATAGTATCAGATGCAACGATAGAAAGGTGTTTTGTTAAATCTTTTGAAGTTATAGTATTCATGTATTTCGTAAGATTCGTATCAACAGTTACTTTTTGTGAAAAGCATGATAATGTTGAAGAAAATAAAAGAAGGAATAGGATTTTTTTCATGAAATAAATTAATTATTTTTTAGTATAGATTTCTATTTTTTAAGTACTTCGTTTAAGAAAAGTAAAAGATGATTCCAAGATCTTTTCGCAGCTTTTTCATTATAAGCAGCGCCTTTAGAAATATCATTTCCGGATTCGGGATTGGTAAAGGAATGAACCGCATTTGCATAATAAATCATTTGCCAATCGGCTTTTGCGTCTTTCATCTCTTGTTGAAAACTGGCAACTTCTGCTGAAGATTCAAACGGATCATCAGCGCCATGACAAACTAAAACCTTTGCTGTGATTGGTTCTATGTTCCTTTTTGCGTCACGCCCTAATCCGCCATGAAAGGAAACAACTCCTTTTATATTCATATTTGATCTTGCGGCTTCAAGTACACCCGTTCCGCCAAAACAATAACCAATAATCACAACATTATCAGGATTAGCACCTGAAAGTATTAATTGTTTCAATGCTAATGAAATACGCTTTTGATATTCGCTATAATTGTTTTTATAATAGCTAGCATTTTTACCTGCTTCGGCATAATTTTTTGGGTAATTACCTTCGCCATAAATGTCTGCAACAAAAGCATAATATCCTAATTTAGATAAGTTTTCGGCAGTATCTTTTGAAAGCTTGTCAATTCCCATCCAAGCAGGGAGAATTAGAACTCCAGGTTTTTGTTGGCTTTTTAATTTTGGTTGAATGCAGAATCCATTCAAAACCTGAGTGCCATCATTGTATTTTATGGGTTTTAACTGTGCAAAAGATGCACTAAAGATCGTGAAAAGGGCTAAAAATAGGTAAAGACTTTTTTTCATAATGAAATTGTTTTTTACAAATATCTGAAATAAATAAGAATAGTTGTTCATGAACGATTGTTAATTTTGATACTTTTTTTATAGTATCTATGGGTTTTAATTCATAATGAATTTTACTGTAAAGACGCGAAGTTTTATGGTAATAATTTTTAAAATATTAGAATAAAACTGCGCCTTTGTAGTAAGATTTTAATTTTTTTAAATGTTAATTACAAACTTACATTTCGCTTGAAAGCACAACCCAATTCCATTATCGAATCGGTTTTTGAAATACCTGGAATAGTATCGATTTTTTCATAAAGAACTCTTCGCATGTGTTCATGGTTTTTTGCGATAATTTTAATGTATAGGGTGTATAAACCAGAAATATAATAGCATTCAGTGATTTCAGGAATCTTTTTTAACTCTTCGATAATTCGACTTGAATCTTGGTCTTTATTCAAAGTAATTCCTGTAAAAGCACCCCAATCATACCCTATTTGTTTCTCGTTTATTACAGGTTTTATTCCAATAAGTATTCCTTGCTTTATTAATCGGTTCACACGCTGATGCACCATGGTATTCGAGATTTTTAAATTGGTGGCAATTGTCGAATACGCCATTCGGCCGTCTTTTTCTAATTCCTTGATGATATTGGTATCAAATTGATCTACTATTTTCATGATTAATAATTTAATTGACTTTTATTTTTACTTTAAAAATTAATATGACTTATTTGATTCAAATGTAAGTCAAAATTTTTATTTTTTATTGTTAAATAAAATATTGTACTAATTTTGTATTCGAGATATTTTTAAAACCAACCTATTATGGAACAAATACACCAAAGACTTTCTTCAAAATCCGAAGAATTGATAGCAAAAGAGAATCAATATGGTGCTCATAATTATCATTCGTTGCCTGTAGTTCTCGAAAGAGGGGAAGGTGTTTATGTTTGGGACATAGATGGGAAAAAATATTTTGATTTTCTTTCTGCTTATTCTGCGGTGAATCAAGGGCATTGTCACCCGAAAATTGTGGATGCCATGATTAAACAAGCGCAAACATTAACTTTGACTTCCCGTGCTTTTTTCAATGATCAATTAGGGAAATACGAAGAATATATAACCAACTATTTTAATTTTGACAAGGTTTTACCAATGAATACAGGTGCCGAAGCAGTTGAAACGGCTCTTAAATTATGTCGGAAATGGGCATATGAAGTCAAAGGGATTCCTGAAAACCAAGCTCAAATTATTGTTTGTGAAAACAATTTCCACGGAAGAACAACTACTATAATTTCGTTTTCGAATGATGAAACGGCTCGTAAAAGCTTTGGTCCATTTACAGATGGATTCATCAAAATTCCGTATGATGATATCGAAGCTTTAGAAAATGTATTAAAATCATCGACTAATATCGCGGGATTTTTGGTTGAACCTATTCAAGGTGAAGCAGGTGTTTATGTGCCTTCCGAAGGTTATTTGGCGAAAGCCAAAGCGCTTTGCAAGCAACATAATACCTTATTTATAGCTGACGAAGTGCAAACGGGAATTGCAAGAACGGGAAGATTATTGGCCACTTGCGGTAACTGTACTTGTAAAAATGGGTGTGAAAATACGCCAGAGATAAAACCTGATATTCTTATTTTAGGAAAAGCACTTTCTGGTGGTGTTTATCCTGTATCGGCAGTTTTAGCCAATAATGAAATCATGAATGTTATCAAACCAGGTCAACACGGATCTACTTTTGGTGGAAATCCAATTGCTGCTGCTGTTGCAATTGCCGCTCTTGAAGTAATCAAAGACGAAAAACTTGCCGATAATTCAGCCTATTTAGGAAATATTTTGAGAAATGGATTGAACGAAATTGCACAAAGAAATTCCTTGATTACGCTAGTTCGAGGAAAAGGTTTGCTCAATGCAATTGTTATAAATTGCGAAGAAAACTCCAATTTGGCTTGGGAAGTTTGCATGAAATTTAGCGAATATGGATTATTGGCAAAACCAACACATGGTAATAAAATTCGATTGGCGCCGCCATTAGTTATCACCGAAAGTCAAATTAATGAGTGTTTAGCTATAATTGAAAAAGCTTTGAATGATTTTAAATGATTTTTTTAGAGAGAATTAGCTTCCTAGCTTCTTTTCTTGCTTTATATTTGGATACAACTTTAGTTTCTTAATTTTTGGATATATTTAAAAATGACAAACTCAGAATTTACAATACGATTATTTACCGCATTATTAGCTGGACTTTTAATAGGTTTTGAGAGACAATGGCATCATAAATCAGCTGGTCTCAGAACTAATACTTTGGTTTCAGTAGGTTCAGCACTATTTGTATTACTGTCAGTAATTCTTACTCAAAATGGCAATGGCGATGTAACCCGAATAATTGGTCAAGTGGTTACTGGTATTGGTTTTTTGTGTGCTGGTATCATTTTTAGAGAAGGTATAAGCGTTCATGGATTAACCACAGCGGTAACTGTTTGGTGTTGTGCAGCAATTGGCTGCGTAGCTGCTGCGGGCTTTTATGCTGAGACATTTATAGGCACTTCAATAATTATAATTATCAATGTTATTTTGAAACCATTAGATGATTGGTTGTCTAAAAGACCTTAATGAATTTACACATTTAGATTTCATTCAACTACAGATTGAAGTTTTATAATTAATCGTTTGTAGGTATTGTAAGCAAAGGTATTTTAGATTTTTTTAGTACTTGAACCGCAACATCAGGTAGTAGTAATCGGTCAATTCCTTTGTGTCTGTGAGATCCCATTACAATTAAATCTACTTTGTGTATTTTAGAATATTCTAAAATTGCTTCATCTGTTTCCCCTTCGAGAACAATCGTTTGAATTGTTTTGTCTCCAAGATACAAAATAGTAGCTTCTAGATAATTCTGTGCTTCTTCTTTTATTTGATTTATAGTAGCATTTATGTCTAAAGGGAACCCATTTTCGTAACCCATTAGACTAATCGTTGTGTAGGGCATTCCATATAAATCTGGATCAGAGATGGCGTGAGCCAAAACAATTTTAGCATTTAAGTTTTTTGCGATTTTAAAGCCAGCTTCTGCTACTTTTTTTGCTGACGTTGAATAGTCAATAGCAATAAGAATTTTTTTCATGTTTTGATTATTTAATTCCCTATTAAAATCAGGATTTTTTAAAATAAAACGACTTCGAAATCTTAACCTGATTATCACTATTAAATTTACAATAAATATATTGTAAATTAGGTATTAAAATCATCAAATAAATATTTGAATTAATAGATAAAAAAAAATGTTAGTTTTTGAAAACTGTTTTTAAAACTGCTGCTAATCGAATGCCCGCTTTATGAATTTGGCTTTCTATTACAAGTGCATTTTTACTAGCATATTCTTCGGTAATTTGATTGCCTCCAGTATTATAAATAGGATCTAATAAAGTCCTTGATTCTTTAGCCCAATTCAGTATATTAATCTTATTTAATTTTCGAAGTTCTTTTTTTGAAAATTGAAATTTCTGACAATCCTCAAGTGTGATTTCTTTCTTTTCGATTATTCCAGAATCCCATAATGAATGTAGATTAATTCCTTTGTCATTATACAGAACTTGTAATGAATTTCCTCCTTTATCTGAAGTATAACCTACGTGAAGCGGTTGGTGTAAATCACCAATTAAATGAAAAATAATTTCTATTTTAGTTTTAATATCTTCTTTTGAAAGTTTTTTTCTGTCTTTTAATTCTTTTATAGTTGCATCTAATTTGTAAATTATATTATCCCCACTTATCTCAACAACCGCTTCATTTCTTTCAAAATCTACATAATGATAGGGTTTCATGTAGTCATAAGAATGATTACTCCGTACACTATCCATCCAATTTGCAGCATCTTCGATAGAGGTCCCATCTAGATATTCTAAAACTATTTTTTTTGTGTTTTCATCTAAATAACTAAAAGCAATTTCTGCAACATAAGCATGACCTTTTTTACCCCATGCTAAAGTTTTATTTGATGATAGTATTGTTAAAACTAATAAAGTTCCTATAATATATTTTTTAATCATTGCTTTTTTTTTGTAAAGATAATCAATGGTGAAGAAATGATAATTAAAATTGTAAAATCAAAACTGAAAAAAAATGAATCAATTTGAAGCCATTTATTTTCTTAACTATTTTTGTAATTTTATAATTTCTTAAAAATATATGAAAGTAAAAAATATAGAAATAGTTATTTCACCAAGCCCACCGCATTATGTAGGAGATGGATTTAGGGTACATAATTTTATACCAGGTATTTATGGTCTTGATATGCAGCGTATGACTCCATTTATTATGTTGGATTACAATGCTAAATTTTACTTCCCACCTAGTGAAACTCCAAAAGGAGTTGGTGTGCATCCTCATCGAGGTTTCGAAACCGTTACAATTGCCTACAAAGGAAAAGTAGAACATCATGATAGCAGTGGAGGCGGAGGAATTATAGGCGAAGGCGATGTTCAATGGATGACAGCCGCTTCAGGGGTTTTGCATAAGGAGTTTCACGAAGTAAATTTTAGTAAAGAAGGGGGAGATTTTCAGATGGTACAACTTTGGGTAAATCTTCCTGCCAAATACAAAATGAGTCCTCCAAAATATCAAAGTATAGAAAATAAGAATATTCCAAAATATGGAATTGAAAATAATGGAGGAGAAATAGAGGTAATTGCGGGAGAATACAAGGGAATTAAAGGGGCTGCTTTTACTTTTACATCGGTTCATTTACTCAATGCAAAACTGAATAAAGGAGCAAAAATCGATTATAGTTTTCCTGCCAAATTCAATACGGCACTTTTGGTAATCGAAGGAAGTATTATCGTAAACGACACCGAACAAATTCCTACGAATCATTTTGTTTTATTCGAAAATAAGGGAGAAAATTTTACTTTAGGAGCAAATGAAAATTCAATAATTTTAGTTTTGAGTGGCGAACCTATAGACGAACCTATTGCTTCTCATGAGCCTTTTGTAATGAATACCAGACAAGAATTAATCGAAGCGTTTTATGATTTTAATCAAGGAAAATTTGGTAATTTAGAAGATTAAAAATAAATATTAAAGATAATTTAATTTAGAATGTTTTATTAATAATACAATCTAAAATCGAGCAGTTTACAAAGGTTATAATGCTTTTCGTATAATGTTTCTACAATTTCTACTACATTATCATGCTCGAGGCAAAAGCCAAAGAAAGTTTTGTCGATTTTATAACTACTTATGTTTTTAGACGCAGCTCCATAACCAGAGATCGCTTTTGCACCTGTGACGTCTATGAAATATTGTGCTTCTTCTTCGGTTAAATCTAAAGCTTTGCGATTGGCAAAATGTAAAATTTTCCCCTTCATTTTTCCTTCAAAGATTTCCGCTATTTCTTCTAAACTATAATGATAGTCATTGATGCAAATCGTGTTTCCTTCACCTGCCATGACGAGGTAGATTATTTCATAATCTTCAAAATCATGATCTTCATAAAGTAAGGCATTTAGACTTTCCTCTAATCCTTCAATAGTATCGCATAACTTATAAATGCTTGAAATTCCTTGCTCAAATGCTAGTTTTTCAAGATTTTTTACAACATCTGATTTTGTATTTAATTCTATATCAGGAACAGCCTCGAGGCAAAAAATAAAGGAGTCGTTATCCATTTTTTGTTCTTTATTACAAATATAGGAATGTTTTATTAGAGTCAAAAATGCCGATGCATTCTTAAAAAATTATATAAACGACACTTTATGATATGTATCTTTAAATGCACTATGAATTTTGAAATTTAAAATTGATAACTAAAAAGTAGTAAATCGTTACGAAATCTTTAAACTTTTAACAGTATACTTCAAACAAAAAAACTTAATTTTGCAACACTAAAAATAAAAAACAAAAACTATGAGTTCATTTGACGTAGTCATTATAGGTTCTGGCCCAGGCGGATATGTATCAGCAATTCGTTGCGCACAATTGGGTTTCAAAACCGCCATTATCGAAAAATATTCCACTCTTGGTGGAACTTGCCTAAATGTAGGTTGTATTCCATCAAAAGCATTATTGTCATCTTCTCATCATTATAGTGAAATTGCCCATTTTGCAGATCACGGAATTGAAGTTTCTGGTGAAGTAAAAGTAAATTTAGAAAAAATGATTGCCCGCAAACAAGCCGTTGTTGATCAAACTTCGGGTGGAATCAATTATTTGATGGACAAAAATAAAGTGACTGTTTTGAACGGATTGGGTTCATTTGTAGATGCGACTCATGTTGCTGTTGCAAAAGCTGACGGAACTTCGGAAACTATCGAAGCTAAAAACATCATAATCGCAACAGGTTCTAAACCATCATCGTTGCCATTTATCAAAATTGATAAAGAAAGAATCATCACTTCAACCGAAGCCTTGGCATTGAAAGAAGTGCCAAAGCACCTTGTTATCATTGGTGGTGGTGTTATCGGAATCGAACTGGGGCAAGTATATTTACGATTGGGAGCGCAAGTTTCGGTTGTAGAATTTATGGACCGAATTATTCCAGGAATGGATGCTTCATTGTCTAAAGAATTGACCAAAGTCTTGAAAAAACAAGGAATGAAATTCTACGTTTCACACAAAGTGAAATCGGTAGAAAGAAATGGTGATGCAGTAACGGTTCAAGCTGAAAATGCAAAAGGAGAAACCATCACGCTAGAAGGGGATTATTCATTAGTTTCTGTTGGGCGTCGTCCTTATACAGATGGTTTGAATGCCGATAAAGCTGGAGTGAAAATTTCGGATAGAGGACAAGTGGAAGTAAACGATCATTTACAAACGAATGTTCCCAATATTTACGCAATTGGTGATGTTGTTCGTGGTGCAATGTTAGCACACAAAGCAGAAGAAGAAGGAACAATGGTTGCTGAAATCATTGCAGGACAAAAACCACACATCAATTATAATTTGATTCCGGGTGTTGTTTATACTTGGCCAGAAGTGGCTGCAGTAGGTCAAACAGAAGAGCAATTAAAAGCTTCTGGTGTTGAATTCAAATCAGGAAGTTTTCCTTTCAAAGCATTAGGAAGAGCAAGAGCAAGTGGAGATTTAGATGGATTTGTAAAAATCCTTGCCGATGCAAAAACGGATGAAGTTCTTGGTGTTCACATGATTGGTGCTCGTTGTGCTGATTTGATTGCCGAAGCGGTAACCGCTATGGAATTCAAAGCGTCAGCTGAAGATATTTCTAGAATGAGTCACGCACATCCAACTTTTGCGGAAGCTATAAAAGAAGCGGCATTAGCTGCAACGGATAATAGAGCATTGCACGTATAAAATAAATACAAGCTTTTTATAAACAACAAAACCCGCTCGAAAGAACGGGTTTTGTTATTTTAAAACTAAAATTATTTGTCGATAGAACCAAGAACTCTTTTCATAAAAGTGTTCAAAGCGTCTTTTTTATCCATTCCACCCTTGATTAATTTTTGAACTTCAAGTGCGCCATACATATTCGAAATTAATTCGCCAATCACATCTAATTCTTCCTCTTTCAAAGAAGAAACTTCGGTCAAAGCTTCTAGAACTTCGATCGTTTCAATGAGATAATCTTGGTCATTTTCTTCAATAAATTGAGATAAATGTTTGATTACGGGTAGCTTCATTTTTTTTGGGTTATTTGTTTAATCGTTGAATCGGTTAACCAATTAAACGATTATTCGATTAAACTTTTATTTCATTTACCAACTCTGCCAAAACTTCGGCTTTGTTCGTTTGTGTTTCGTTTACCAATTTACCATTTACAAAAGTAGCAAAAGTAGGTAAGTTACTCACGTTAGCCAATTTTCTTGATTCTGGAGAATTTTCGGCATCAACCAAAACAAAAGTCAAATTTTCATTTTCTGAAGCCAATTTTTTAAATTTTGGTTTCATAATTCGGCAATTTCCACACCAAGAAGCAGAAAATTGAACGATTACTTTTTCGTTTTTAGAAACTAAATCTTGTAATGTGTCTTCGTTTAATTCGATTAACATGTTTTTTTGGTTTTTAATTTAAAAATTAGTGAGAACCTAAATAAGCTGCAGTACTATTTCTGTCAGCACTCATTGCATCTTTTCCTTCTTCCCAGTTGGCTGGACAAACTTCTCCTTTAGTTTGAACGTGTGTATACGCATCTACCAAACGTAAATATTCGTTTACATTACGACCTAATGGCATATCATTTACACTTTCGTGGAAAATTTTACCAGCTTCGTCAATTAAGTAAGTAGCTCTGTAAGTTACATTTGAACCTTCTACAATGATTGAATCTGTATCTTCGCTGTAGCTAGTAGATTCAATATCTAGGATTCCAAGAATGTTAGATAAGTTACGGTTGGTGTCGGCAAGAATTGGGTAGGTTACTCCTTCGATTCCACCGTTGTTTTTTGCTGTGTTTAACCAAGCAAAATGAACTTCGTTTGTGTCGCAAGAAGCACCAATTACAATGGTATTTCTTTTTTCGAATTCAGGTAAAGCAGCTTGAAAAGCGTGTAATTCTGTTGGACAAACGAAAGTAAAATCTTTCGGGTACCAAAACAAAACTACTTTTTTGTTGTTTTTAGTTGCTTCTTCGAAAATGTTGATTTTCAAATTATCGCCCATTGCTGAGATGGCGTCTACTTCAATACTTGGGAATTTTTTTCCTACTAATGACATTGTTTTATGATTTTAAGTTGTTATTTTTTTATCTGATACAAAGGTAATTCAAAACAGATCTTTAATAATATAAGTTTTAATGATTAATTTTTATATAACGATAGTAATTTGTTATAGTTAATTAAAATCGATCTTTGTTTTCTATTAAAAAGCATTAATAATTACAGGTAGTGTTCCTGTGCATTTCCTGTTTTCAAGTAGTTGATGTGCCGCGCTTTCTTGAAATTGGTCAAAATCTTGGTAAACCTGAACAATTCCCGAAGCCGATTCTATATTTGGAATTACTTGCAAAACATATGGATTTCCAAAAACATATAAAACACATTTTTTGCTAATAAATAATCGTTCTAAAAAAGATAATACCGAATCCTCTATTTCAAAATTATTCATGGGCTTTGCCTTTGGCACAAAAAGCGAAATAATTAAGGTGTCATAATTGGTAAGGACTTTTTCTAATTCAGTAATAGAATTAGAACCCTCCATTTTAATTTCAAATTCAGGCGATGAAAGGGAAGTTGCAAATATTTCGAAAAACACATTATTAGAGTCTTTATATATACTTATTTTAGCAAGTGAATTTCTTTTTTTAGCTTCAAAAACTAGCGCTGAATTGTTATTGTCTTTAATTTTTGTAATGCAATTTTCGGCAATTTTATGGTTTAAAACTGAAGTGGTTTCAAAATTAAAATTTCCTTGTGGAGCTGTATTTCCGTTTAGAATTCCTGTTTTTTGTTTGCATTTCATCAAACGTTCAAAACTGGCTTCAATTCTTTCTGACGTTGCATTTTTGAGAATTTCCTGAATTCCTTCGGCTATATTTTCTGCAAAACAAAGCACATCATTTCCTGCGTTGAAAGCTTCCCATTCGAGTTGTCCTTTTATATCGTACAATTTCGAAACGCTGTGCATATTCAAAGCATCAGAAATGACCAAACCTTCAAATCCCAATTGCTTACGCAAAAGGTTTTCAATTACGGATTTCGATAAAGTAGCCGAGGTATTTTTACCTTCATTCAAGGCTGGAACCGCCAAATGTCCGATCATAATTGAATCTACCTTATTTTCGATTCCTTTTATAAAAGGATACAATTCGTTTTCGAGTAATTCTTCCAAAGTTTCTTCTAAAACCGGTAATCCTAAATGCGAATCTACGCTGGTATTTCCGTGACCTGGAAAATGTTTTAAACATCCTAAAACGCCAACATCATTCATTCCACGTAAATATTCAAGTGCAAAAAGAGCGACTTTTTCTTTGTTTTGGCCAAAGGAACGATAGCCAATTACAGGATTATTTGGGTTGTTATTGATGTCGGCCAAAGGTGCCAAATTATAATGAATCCCCGCCGATTTTAAGTCTAAACCAATCTGTTTTCCAACTTCGTAAACCAGATTTTTTTCACTATCCGGCAAAGCACCAAGCGTTATAGCATACGGATATTGTGGTGTTTTTTCGACCCGCATGGCTAATCCCCATTCGGCGTCAATACTCATCAATAATGGAGTAGTAGCGCATTTTTGAAAACGGATAATTAGTTCTTTTAAGCGTTCGAAACTATTATCGTTGAATTCGATTTTTTTCTTGGTTTCATAGTTGGTTGCGGCACTGGCGCGGCTATGAAAAAAAGTCAATCCGCCAATGTTGTGTTCCTTGATCAGTCGTTCTGTTTCTTGTATGTTTTCTTCGGTGTCGTTGATGAAAACGGCAGGAAAAAAGAATTGTCCTATTTTTTGTTCTAATGTCATTTTTAGAATTTTAAACTTTTTTGGTACGCGGATAAAACTGATTCGCTATCGCGAAAACGCGGATAAAAACGGATCGTCAAATTATTTTATTTCGCTTTTTTTTAAATCAGTTTTTATCCGCGCTTTTACGAAGTAAATCCGTGTAATCTGCGTTCTATTTTTCACTCTGATTTCTTCCCAAAATCGCTAGGAAAAATCAAGAATCGAGATAAAATTAATCCTGGAATTGTGGCGCAAAGCACCCAAATAAAGAAGTTTCCATACCCTAAATAATGCTGAATATAACCGCTTAACATTCCGGGAAGCATCATTCCCAACGCCATAAAACCCGTGGCAATAGAGTAATGCGACGTTTTCGATTCTCCATCAGCAACATAAATTAAAAACATCATAAAGGCAGCAAAACCAAATCCGTAACCAAATTGTTCACAAATCACCGTTGCATAAACATAATATATAGAATTAGGATGAAAATTCGAAAGCAAAACAAACCCAATTATAGGCAAGTGCATGGATAAAATCATAGGTAACATCCATTTTTTAAGTCCGTCTTTAGAAATGGCAATTCCACCTAAAATTCCACCAATAACCAATGCAGAAACGCCAAAAGTTCCATATATAATTCCAACATCTTCTGTGGTTAATCCCATTCCGCCAACCTCTTTTCCATCAATTAAAAAAGGAGTCAACATTTTTAATAATTGGGATTCCCCTAATCGAAACAACAAGATAAAAGCTAAAACCAATCCTATTTGTTTCTTTTGGAAAAAAGTTGAAAAAACATGTCCAAAACTGGTTTTTGGAACTAATTCGGTTTCTGTAGTTTTTGTTTCAATTCGGGGTGTCGAAAAATAATTATAAATCGTTATAACGGTCATTATTAAACCAATAATTACCATGGTATATGACCATGCTTTGGTTTTGTCACCGTATTTTTGTTCCAGAAAACCGGCAATAATTACGATTAATCCATTTCCGGTAAGTAAGGAAAGACGATAAAAAGTACTTCTAATTCCTAAGAAAAAAGATTGTTGTTCTTTGGCCAAAGCCAACATGTAAAATCCATCACTTGCCACATCATTTGAGGCTGAAGCAAAAGCAGCTATCCAAAATACAGCTAAACTAAGAACGAAAAAAAATCTCATTGGAAGGATCAATCCAACGATTACAAACGCAATTGAAATTAATAATTGCATGGCTAAAAACCACTTTCTTTTTGTGGAATATAAGTCGATAAACGGACTCCATAAAGGTTTTACTACCCAAGGTAAATACAATAAACTTGTATAAATACCTATGTCTTCATTGCTGATTCCAAGGCTTTTGTACATAATCACCGAAACCGAAATAATAATAGCATAGGGTAAACCGGAAGCGAAGTTTAAAACAGGTATCCAATACCAAGGTTTCGTATCATTTTTCATCTAATAAATTTTAAAATGAGTTAGTCAAAATTTACTTTCGTAGGTTCACTTTCATTACCAAAGTAATCTATAAAAGTGATATAACAATTACCGTTGTCTTCTGATTTTTTTCCGGAAATACTCACAGATATTGAATCACAATTTTTTGCTACAGCTACTTTTTGTATAATTTGACTCGGATTATTTATGTCATTTTCAAAGTTATTTTTAGCACGATAAACCATAACATAACGCACTTTGTAGTCAGTTGGATTTTTGATACTAAGATTCAAATTAGAAGCATCATTTGAAAAATTATTTATCTCTGGACAATAATATAATGTCTTTTTTAATTTTGGAACCACATAAGGAAGTGCCGGAAATTTATATTGATTTTCCAGTAATAATTGGGCAACATTTTTGTTTTTATTGACAAATGATTTGGCACTGAAAAATACATTTCCACCAACGTTTTTATACGTTCTTGAAATGTTAATTTGATTCGGAATTTCGTTTGGATTATTCCATTTTTTATCCGGATCACTATTTATTTTATAGGTTCCGTTTCCAATATAAACAGCTGTGTTTTTAGAATTTTCAGACCACCATTTTAATAGTTTTGAGTACGAAGCTTTTGGATGATCCAAACTCCAATACAGTTGCGGAACAATATAATCTACCCAACTATTTTCCATCCACGCCAATGGATCTGCGTATAAATCATCATAATTTGTTTGTCCGGCTTGGGTGTCAGAACCTTTTGGGTCAACGGCTTTATTCCGCCAAACACCGAATGGGCTGATTCCAAATTGTACCCATGGTTTGATATTTTTTATAGAATAAGAAACCGATTTTACCAAGTTATTTACATTCGAGCGGCGCCAATTATCTAAACTTAAGCCGTTTCCATATTTTGCATATGAAGTGGAATCATTAAAGACTTCACCAACCACTTTATAGGGATAAAAATAGTCATCAAAGTGTATCGCGTCAACATCATAATTTCGAACGACTTCATCAACAACAGAAACTAAATGTTTTTGAACTTCCGGCAAAGCAGGGTTGTAGTAATATTTTCCGCCATATTTTATCATCCAATCTCGATGTTTATTATAATCATGGTCGGGACTTAAAATTTCAGTTTTTAAATCCATTGTAGCGCGATAAGGATTGAACCAAGCATGAAATTCGAAACCACGCTCATGAGCTTCAGAAATCATCCATTCGAGTGGGTCAAAATAGGGGTTTGGTGATTGTCCTTCTTTTCCTGTTAAATAACGAGACCAAGGCGCTAATTTAGTAGGATAGAAAGCGTCTCCAACACTACGAATTTGGACAATTACGGCGTTATAATTCAGCTTTTTATAGGTGTCTAAAATTTCAATATAATCTGCTTTTTCCTTTTCTACAGCATCAGTATTACTCTTCGGCCAATCTATATTTGCCACAGTTGCAATCCAAACGGCTCGGAATTCATTTTTGGGATTTGTTACTTTTTCCTGTGCATTTGAGTTCAATGTCGAAAGCATAATAAGGTAATGTAGCAACAAAAACGTCTTATTTTTAATCATTTTTAATCGTAATTATGTAATAAATCAAAAGTAGTTTTTTAGGCAAGTTTATCCAATAAAAAAACACATTATTTATCACTTCAATTTCTTTGCCAAATTTTTTATTGGGACTATTAAAAATAAATTTATCGAATTTAATTTAGCTTGGAAATGAAATTTTACCCAAAGAAACGGATGGAATTCCTTGGTGTTTACCAAAATCAGTTTTTCCGCCAGAAACGGTTTCATTGGCCAAAACAGCAAATAACACGGCTTCTTTGGCATTGCCAGAAATTCCAATTGCATCAGTATTTGAGAACTTGCAGGACAATAATCCTTTTAACCAACCTATTAATAAAGGATTGTGCATGCCGCCACCTGACAAATAAACAGTGAAGTTTTTTATGTCTTTTTTTGTATTGTTTATGGCATAAATAATAGCTTCAGCAATAGTTTCAGCACTAAATCGGGTTAATGTTGCCAATAAATCCGGAACAGAAATCGTTTCGGCATTACTTTCTTTTTGTGCTTTTTGAACGTATTCCACATTAAAAAGTTCGGGTCCTGTAGTTTTTGGAAAAGAATCTTCAAAGAATTTATTCGATTTTAATGCAATCAAAAGCGGTTGATTTACGATTCCTTGTTTCGCAATTTCGGCATCTTTGTCATAACTTTTATTTGAAAAATGAAGTCTTGTAAATGCATCAATCAGGGTATTTCCGGATCCTGTATCGGTTACAAAAACTTCTTCGGGGTTTAAGTTTTCAGGTAAATAAGTAAAATTTGAAATTCCACCAATGTTGAGCATAATTCGGTTTTCTCCTTTTTTTCCAAAAATCAAATAATCTCCGTAAACGGCTAATGGTGCTCCTTCGCCACCGGCTGCTAGATGTTTTTGCCTAAAATCCGAAAGCGTTATTATTCCCGTTTTTACGGCAATATGATCGCCATCGCCAATTTGTAAAGTTCCGTTTGGGAATTTTTCTAATTGATGTAAATTTTTTGGTGCGTGAAAAACCGTTTGCCCGTGTGAAGCGATTAAATCAACTTGATTGGTTTCTATTTTCCATTTTGTTAAGCATTCTAAAATCATATCGGCATGTAAATTGCCAATCCATTCATTTAATAAAACAAGGTTTTGAAAATTGATATTTTGCTTTGCAAAAACCTTTTGAATTTCGGTTTTTATTTCATCCGAAAATTCCATAGTATCAAAGTATAGCAGTTCAACTTCCGTATTTTCGCCTGAACCCGAAATTTTACATAAAGCCACATCAAGTCCATCTATCGAAGTACCCGACATTAATCCGATTATTAAACGCGATTTTTTTTTTGCAATTTTGTATATTGATTCGATATTTGAATTCATTTGCAGAGGCTGTTATTTATAATAATCTTGAA
>CANCPC010000023.1 GCA_947379965.1 Flavobacteriaceae bacterium
AATCGCCTTCGGCACCAATTTGAGCTAACACCGATTGAGAAGCTATTATTGCAGCATTTACTGCTGTAATCATAGCTTGAACTTGCGCTTGTGTAGCAGGAGCATCAAACAAAGCTGGATTTGCATCGATATAGGCTTGATAAGCAGCTTGATTCGCAACAATAGCTCCGGTTACTGCTGGCAAAATCGTATTGATTTGTGCTACTGTAACTACTGAAGGCACTGTATTTGGATAATCCCCTTCAGCACCAATTTGTGCTAATACGGATTGAGAAGCATTTACTGCAATAACCATAGCTTGAACTTGCGCTTGTGTAGCAGGAGCATCAAACAAGGATGAATTCGCATCGATATACGCTTGATAAGCGGCTTGATTGGCAACAATAGCTCCATTTATTGCTGGCACTATTGTATTGATTTGAGCCACAGTAATTATAGAAGGAACTGTGTTTGGTGAGTCGCCTTCGGCACCAATTTGCGCTAATACGGATTGAGAAGCATTTACTGCTGCAACCATAGCTTGAACTTGTGCCTGAGTAGCAGGAGCATCAAACAAAGATGGATTCGCATCGATATATGCCTGATAAGCAGCTTGATTCGCAACAATTGCTCCAGTTATTGCTGGCACTATTGTATTAATTTGAGCCACAGTAACTACTGAAGGAACTACGTTTGGCGAATCGCCTTCGGCACCAATTTGTGCTAACACCGATTGAGAAGCGGCTTGAACATTGTTTACTGCCGTAATCATAGCTTGAACTTGTGCCTGAGTAGCAGGAGCATCAAACAAGGATGGATTCGCATCGATATACGCTTGATAAGCGGCTTGATTGGCAACAATAGCTCCAGTTATTGATGGCACTATTGTATTGATTTGAGCCACGGTAACTACTGAAGGAACTGTGTTTGGTGAATCGCCTTCGGCACCAATTTGGGTTAATACGGATTGAGAAGCATTTACTGCTGCAACCATAGCTTGAACTTGTGCCTGAGTAGCAGGAGCATCAAACAAAGATGGATTCGCATCGATATATGCCTGATAAGCAGCTTGATTCGCAACAATTGCTCCATTCACTGCAGGTGTAATCGTATTGATTTGTGCTACGGTAACTATAGAAGGAACTGTGTTTGGTGAATCACCTTCGGCACCAATCTGTGCTAATATGGATTGAGAAGCATTTACTGCTGCAACCATAGCATTTACTTCCGCAACTGTTGCTGGTATTGAAAATAAATCTGGATTCGCATCGATATACTTATCATAAGCAGATCCATTTGAAGGAACAACACCTGTAACTCCTGGCACAGATGACAATTGAGTTGGTGTTACAACAGAAGTAACTGAATTAGGATTATCTCCCTCAGCACCTATTTGTGATAATACGGATCGAGAAGCGGCTTGAACAGTATTTACCGCTGTAATCATAGCTTGAACTTGTGCTTGTGTAGCAGGTGCATCAAATAAAGATGGATTAGCATCAATATAGGCTTGATATGCGCTTTGATTTGCAACAATGGCACCTGTTATTGCAGGTAGTATCGTATTAATTTGACCCACGGTAACAACTGAAGGAACTGTATTTGGTGAATCGCCTTCGGCACCAATTTGAGCTAACACGGATTGAGAAGCATTTACTGCTGCAATCATAGCATTTACTTCTGCAACAGTTGCTGGCGAAGAAAATAAATCTGGATTTGCATCTATATAGGTAGTATAGGCAGATCCATTTGAAGGGACTACTCCAGTAACTCCAGGCACAGATGCCAATTGAGTTGGTGTTACAACAGAAGGAACCGAATTAGGATTATCCCCTTCAGCACCAATTTGTAATAACACTGCATTCGTTGATGTCCCATTAAGACAATCCGTCCAAGTATTATTTTCGTAGGAACGGACACACTTGTTTGAAATATCATATACAATCATTCCGTTAACAGGATTTGTTACGGAACCTACATTTGTTACACGAGTTAAAAGAAGCGCCTTTGAAGGGGATTCTAATTCGAGGGTTGTACTATTGGGTGAGCTGAGCACCGTTGGATTATCTCCAATCTTGACCTGTGCCAAGACAGAGACACTCGTGCCTGCAAATAGCAGGAGATAAAATAGAATTTTTTTCATGTTATTGAAAGTTGATTATGTGCGAAAATTAAACCGTTCACACTTCGATATTATTTAGACATTAGTATTTTAATAGAAATATTTTGAGTAATTAGTAGAATCATTTACTATTTTATTAATGCTACTAATTAATCGTACAAAATTGAAACTTTAAAAAATATTGTTACGTAGCTGTATGTAGAACTATATGTAGAATTAAAACTACAAATGAGTCTATGGATTATCCTTAAATACGTAGGGAAAAACCTTTATAATTCATTTTATGCTAAACGTACTATTTTGCTTAGGTTGATTTTTTTTAATTCATCAGGTCTTAATTAAAATTCAGAAAACCATAAGGCCAAAAGTGTGCCTAATAGATAAAATGCTTGTATTGAAACGTTTAAAAAAAACAGATCGCAGCATTAATCCTAAATTTGGAATAAAATGCAAAATAGAGAACGTATTGAGGAATCAATACAACTGAATGAGTTGGAAATAGAAGGAAAAAAGAATAAAAATAAGAGGAATTATAGCGTAAAAATTTGGATGTTAAAACACTTAAGAAGATGAAATTAAAAAATTCATCGCTTCATAATTAACATAAACAGTAAAGTGGATTTTAGTCTAAAAAATTAATATTTCTTTTTAGACCATTAAACTTTGCTCTTTTTAAAGGGGAATTTTTAAAAACAGAATTAAAGGTTTCTTCGGTAATCTCTTTCCAATCTTTTTTAGACATAGAAAGCATTTCAGGATTGGGATTGAAAAGCGGTTCATTATGTTGTTTAGAAAATTTGTTCCAAGGACAAACATCCTGGCACACATCACATCCAAAAGCCCAATCATTGAACGTTCCTTTCATTTCGTTAGGAATATTTTCTTTAAGTTCGATCGTGAAATAAGAGATACATTTACTTCCATCAACTATATACGGCCCTATGATTGCTTGGGTAGGACAAGCATCTATACAAGAAGTACAAGTTCCACAATGATCGGTTGTGGAGTTGTCATATTCTAATTCTAGGTCGATAATCAACTCAGCTATAAAATAAAAAGAGCCTACTTTTTGAGTAATCAAATTACTATTTTTGCCTATCCAACCTAGGCCACTTTTAGCTGCCCAAGCTTTGTCAAGAATTGGAGCTGAATCGACAAAGGCACGACCAGAAACTTCTCCAATAGTTGATTGAATAGAAGCTAACAATTCGTTCAATTTATCTTTTATGACAAAATGATAATCTTGGCCATAAGCATATTTTGAAATTTTATAGGTATCTGTGTTTTGAAACTCGGATGGATAATAATTTAATAAAAGAGAAATAACACTTTTTGCGTCATCAACAAGTAAAGTTGGATTTAATCTTTTGTCAAAATTATTTTCCATATAGGCCATTTGGCCATTCATTTGTTTCTTTAACCAATTCTCTAATCGAGGAGCTTCTTCTTCAAGAAAACCAGCTTTGGATATCCCACAAGACAAAAACCCGAGGCGCTTGGCTTCGGATTTTATTAATTGAGTATATTTTGATTTAGGATCGATAATTAGAGAATTAAATTTAAATCAGATTTATAGCCCTGAAGGAAGTGACATCCTTTACTTGCCTTCTTTTAAGCAAGTAAAGATAAACGGACAGCAGGAAGTAGCTCCTAAAATTAAAAAAGTCCTCCTTGAATAGTACCTCTAATTTTGCCCAAATGCTTGTATGCTTTTTCGGTGACTTCACGACCTCGAGGCGTTCGCATAATGAATCCTTCTTGAATAAGAAAAGGCTCATAGACTTCTTCGATAGTTTCGCTACTTTCGGATACGGCTGTAGCCAAAGTAGTTAAACCTACTGGACCTCCTTTGAACTTATCTATAATAGTGTTTAAGATTTTATTGTCCATTTCGTCTAAACCATGTGCATCAACATTTAGTGCTTTTAGGGCATAACGAGCAATTTCTATGTCGATGGTACCGTTTCCTTTTATTTGTGCAAAGTCACGAACACGACGTAATAAAGCATTAGCGATACGAGGTGTTCCTCTGCTCCTACCGGCGATTTCTACAGCGGCTTCCATAGAAATAGGCATGTTAAAAATCAATGCACTTCTTTCGACAATAGTAGTCAAAAGTTCAGTAGTATAATATTGTAATCGGGAGGATATTCCAAAACGGGCACGCATAGGAGCGGTTAATAAACCGGATCGTGTCGTGGCACCAATTAAGGTAAATGGATTCAAATTGATTTGAACTGTTCTTGCATTAGGACCTGATTCGATCATAATATCAATCTTAAAATCCTCCATTGCTGAATAAAGATATTCTTCTACAATAGGACTTAAGCGATGAATTTCATCTATAAACAAAACATCTCGTTCTTCGAGATTAGTCAATAATCCTGCTAAATCTCCAGGTTTATCAAGCACTGGACCAGAAGTAATTTTAATCCCAACATTAAGCTCATTAGCCAAAATATTAGCCAAAGTAGTTTTCCCTAAACCTGGAGGTCCATGAAAGAGGGTATGATCCAAAGCCTCATTTCTTTGATTTGCAGCTTGAACAAAAACTTTCAAGTTTTCTAATATTTGATCCTGACCAGCAAAATCATTAAAGCTGAGTGGCCTCAATTTTTTTTCGATATCAAGTTCTTCAGCGTTATATCTATTAGCGGTTGGGTCTAAATTTTCATTCATATTACAAATATAACAAAGTTAGGAACAAATAAAAATGCCTTTCGAAAGGAAAGGCATTTTTAAATAGTATGTTTAGGTATTAATGATGAAGAACTTCTTCTCCTTCTTTCATCGGTACATTTTGAGGAACAAAATCCTCATCATGACCAGGATTACTATAATCATATGGCCAACGGTGTACTTCAGGTATTTCTCCAGGCCAGTTACCGTGAATATGTTCAATCGGAGCGGTCCATTCTAAAGTATTAGATCTCCAAGGATTTTGTACTGTTTTTTTACCGTAAAAAATACTACTGAAAAAGTTATATAAAAATACCAATTGAAAAGCTCCACCAATTAAAGCAAAAACAGTAATCAATACATTTACATTTTGCAAATCATCAAATAAAGGAAAATTCGTATTAGAATAATAACGTCTTGGCAATCCTGCTAGTCCAATAAAGTGCATTGGAAAGAAAACACCGTAAGCACAAACAGCAGTTACCCAAAAGTGAACATAACCAAGATTTTTATTTAACATTCTTCCAAACATTTTTGGAAACCAGTGATAAATACCAGCAAACATTCCATAAAGTGCAGATATACCCATTACTAAGTGAAAGTGAGCCACAACAAAATAAGTATCATGAACATTGATATCTAGTGTACTGTCTCCGAGAATAACACCTGTTAAACCTCCTGTTATGAATGTGGAAACAAGACCAATAGAGAACAACATTGCTGGATTTAATTGCAAGTTTCCTTTCCACAATGTAGTGATGTAATTAAACGCTTTTACAGCAGAAGGAATAGCAATCAATAAAGTTGTAAAAGTAAAAACAGACCCTAAGAATGGATTCATACCCGAAATAAACATATGATGACCCCATACAATTGTTGATAAAAATGCAATGGCAATGATAGACATAATCATGGCTCTATATCCAAAAATTGGTTTACGTGAATTTGTTGCAATAACTTCAGAGGTAATACCCAAAGCTGGCAATAAAATGATATATACTTCTGGATGACCTAGAAACCAAAATAAATGTTCGAATAGTACTGGAGAACCACCTTGATAATGCAATACTTCACCAGCAATATAAATATCAGATAAAAAGAAAGAAGTGCCAAAACTTCGGTCAAAAATCAACAATAATGCGGCTGATAATAAAACGGGGAAAGAAATTACACCAATAATAGCAGTAACGAAAAAAGCCCAAATTGTAAGTGGCATTCTTGTTAATGTCATTCCTTTAGTCCTTAAATTAATTACAGTAACAATATAATTTAACGAACCCATTAAAGAGGCTGCAATAAATATTGCCATAGATACTAACCACAGTGTCATTCCTAATCCTGATCCTGGAATTGCTTGTGGCAAAGCACTTAAAGGTGGGTATATTGTCCAACCCGCAGATGCAGGTCCAGATTCTACAAATAAGGAACTAACCATAATAACACTAGAGAGAAAAAATAACCAATAAGACACCATGTTCAAAAATCCTGAAGCCATATCTCTAGCACCAAGTTGAAGTGGAATCAATAAATTACTAAAAGTTCCACTCAATGCAGCAGTCAAAACAAAGAAAACCATTATGGTTCCATGAATAGTTACCAAGGCTAAATATCTATCATTCAACATTACTCCATTTGGCGCATAACTATCTCCAAGAATGATGCTGAAAATTTTAAAAGATTGTTCTGGCCAAGCCAATTGCAATCTAAAAAGTAAAGAAATCGCCACACCAATAACTCCCATAATAATGCCCGTCAATAGATATTGTTTAGCAATCATTTTGTGGTCAATACTAAAAATATATTTAGTAATAAAAGTGTCTTTATGGTGTTGTTCGTGTGCGTGATCGTGACCTTCTGCTGACATATATGTGTACTTTAAATTTTTATAAATAAATTATTTCATAGCTATTTTAGCAATAGCTGCAGTATCTTTTGCTTTAGTAGAATCTATACCAACTGCTCCTTCTACTGGTTTAGGTGCATTTGCAGCCTTTACCTCTTCAACTACCGTTGTTTTTCCTTCTAACCATTTTTTATAGTCTTCAGGAGTATCTACTACTACTTTCATTTGCATATTGTAATGTGAGGCACCACATATTTTATTACAAAGTAATAAATAATCAAATGAATATGGATCAAGAGCAGTTTCTCCTTTAGCTACAAGATCTATACTTTTTTTAGCTCTTATTGCATTTATATTAGCAACTTTTTTTACCATAAAAGGCAACTCTCTATATTCTGCAGTAGTATAAATTGGTTCAAATGCAAACTCAGTTACCATTCCAGGCACACAATTCATTTGTGCTCTAAAATAAGGGAAATAAGCCGAATGTAAAACATCTTGTGAACGAAATTTAAAATGTATTTTTTTTCCTTTAGGAATGTGTAATTCGGTCACTACAAAATCATCTTGAGCATTTGGATCAGATAAGTCAACCCCTAATGTATTAACTCCTTCTATTAAACGAACATTGGCTTTACCTAATACATTATCTTTTCCAGAATAGCGTGCATGCCAATTAAATTGCTGAGCGTATACCTCAATTACTATTGTATCCTCAGTGTCATCGATAAACATAATATTTGTCCAAGCATAAAGACCAAAAAGAATTAGAACTGCTAATACTACCGCTGGAATAGAACTCCAAATTAATTCTAATTTAGTACTATCAGAGAAAAACAATGCTTTATTTTCTTTTTTACCTCTGTATTTGAAAGCAAAATAATGCAATAATACCTGAGTTATAGCTTGAACTATAAAAATTAAAACCCATGTAATATTCATTAATGAATCTACATCTCCACCATGTTTTGAAGCAGGTGTATGTAGCACTAATGGTCCCCATTGGATTAATCCATAAATTGTGAATATATAAATGAAAGCTAAAAAGCCAAACATCAAATAACCTTGGGTGTTATTATCGCCATCATTCGCTACTTGTGAATTATCTACCTCTACACCAACTTGTGTCAAATCGAATATTTTAGTCAATTGCCATAATGCAATAGCTAACAGAACTAAAACTATAATTACCAACAAACTTGTCATCTAATTTTTCTTTAAATATTAATAATGATAATGTTTACTTTCTTCAATAAACGGATTTCTTTTTGGCAACAATGGCACTTTTGACAAGGCAGTGAAAACAACATAGATAAATAAACCCAAGAAGAAGAATAAAGATGAAATTTCTGAAACTCCAATAAACCATTTGTCCCCAACTGTTCCTGGCATAATCATGTTAAAGAAATCTATATAATGTCCTAATAAGATAAAAGTACTTGCAATAACAAGAATCCAAGTAATTCTTTTGAAATCCGTATTAATCAATATCAATATTGGAAACAAGAAATTCATAGCAACGGCACCAAAAAATGGTAGATTGTATTGTTGAATTCTTATCACGAAATAAGTTATCTCTTCAGGAATATTGGCATACCAAATCAACATAAATTGAGAAAACCATAAGTAAGTCCAAAATACACTAAAACCAAACATAAATTTAGCTAAATCATGAATATGACTTGTATTTACATGCTCTAAATACCCTCTAGATTTTAAGTAAACAGTTACCATTGCAATTGTAGTAATACCACTAACAAAGAAACTAGCAAAAACATACCATCCAAATAAAGTACTAGCCCAGTGAGGATCAATTGACATAATCCAATCCCATGACATAATTGATTCAGATACGATAAAGAAAACTAAAAACCCGGCTGTCATCTTAAAATTCTTTTTGTAAAAACTATCATCAGTAGCTTCATCTTGTGCTAAACAATTTTTTCTTGAGAAGAATCTATAAAGATTCCATACTGTCAAAAATATTACGGCTCTAATAATCCAAAAGGGAAAGTTTAAATACCCTGACTTTGCAGTAATTGCTTTGTCATAATTTGAAGAACCAACTTTAGTGATACCTTCTTGTAACCATATAAATAGATTACTATAATGTAAGCCACAAAGTACTAATAATATAAAAAACAATACCGATCCCACAGGTAAGTAAGCTGTTATTCCTTGCATAACTCTAAACAAAACTGGTGACCAACCTGCTTGAGCTACTTGTTGAATGGCATAAAAAACCAAGACACCAAGTGAAATTAACATAAAGAAAATACAAGCTACATACAAAGCAGACCAAGGCTTGTTTTGCAATTGGGATAATACATGCTCTAAATGTTCTTTATGTTCGGTTTCTGCACTAACACTATTTTCTCCTGTTACAGCATGAACTTCTTTAGAAGCTTCACTATGACCATGAGCTTCAGAAGCAAGAATCGCTTCAACATCTTGAATGTTTTTAGGTGCAGAGAAAAAACCATATCCAATTCCTAATATACCTAAGACCATTAAGATTAGAGAAAATGTTTTTAATTTACTTGAAAATGTATACATATCTATTACGATGAGTTTGTTCTACAATTATTTATTTTTTAATTCCATCACATAAGCTGCAACCATCCAACGCTCAGTTTTGCTTAATTGATTCGCATGTGATCCCATCAAGTTTAGACCGTAGGTTTCTACATGAAATATACTTCCTTCATTTATCACTCTGTCTTTATAATTAGGTACCCCTAAAAATTTTCCTTGAGTAACTAATTTTCCTTGACCATCACCTGCAACACCGTGACAAATGGCACAATATATTTCAAAAAGCCCTTTAGCCTTTTCTTTGTCTTTTTCAGACAACGTTCCAAGAGGAGATTTTAAATTTGCAGCTTTTACGGTAACTAAAGCTTCAGGAGTATTTGGATAATCATAAACTTCAAATCCTCTGTTTATAGTTCCTTCAACAGGAAGTTGTCCTTCTTTACCATCTTTAAAAGCAGAAGACTCTGAATAAGTTCCATAAGTCACTGGCTCATACATATTAGGCATATATTGATAATTTGGTTTCGATGTATCATGACATGACGAAACTAAAATAGTAATACCTAACAAAAGTGTTATTTTATATATACTTTTCATATCCACTATTAATGCTTTTCAATTACTTTTACTTCTACTGCTCCTGTGCTCTCAAAAAAAGAAACCAGTTCTTCCTCGTTATTGTTTACGGCTACTTCCATCAAAAAATGGTCATCAGTTGTACGAACATCCGGATTCTCTGCTTGTTTAAATGGCCATAATTTACTTCTCATATAAAAAGTAATTACCATTAAGTGAGCTGCAAAAAATACAGTTTCTTCAAACATAATTGGCACAAAAGAAGGCATGTTTTCAATATAACTAAAACTTGGTTTACCACCAATATCTTGTGGCCAATCCTGAATCATAATATAATTCATCATCCAAGTTCCAAAAGACGTACCACACAAACCATAGATAAAAGCACAAATTGCTAATCTTGTTGGGGCAAGTCCCATCGCTTTATCCAATCCGTGAACGGGAAATGGAGTAAAAACTTCTTCAATATGATGATGAGCTGCACGAGTTTTTTTTACGGCATCCATCAATATATCATCGTCATTATAAATGGCGTATATTACTTTATTACTCATGGTGTGAATCTTTATTTGCTCTTGCTTTTATAAAATTATCTCCTGTTGCTTTCAATATTGTTTTTACTTCGGCCTGTGCAATTACAGGGAATGTTCTAGCATATAATAAGAACAATACAAAAAAGAAACCAATTGTTCCAATGAAAATTCCAATATCAACAAATGTTGGTGAGAACATTGTCCAAGAGGAAGGAAGGTAATCTCTATGTAACGAAGTTACTATAATTACAAATCTTTCGAACCACATTCCAATATTTACAACAATGGATATTAAGAAAGAAAACATAATACTTGTTCTTAATTTTTTGAACCACATAAATTGGGGTGAAAAAACATTACAAGTCATCATCGACCAGTACGCCCACCAATAAGGTCCTGTAGCTCTATTCAAGAATGCATATTGTTCGTATTCAACTCCAGAATACCAAGCTATAAATAACTCAGTGATATAAGCAACACCCACAATAGATCCTGTTATCATGATTACAATATTCATCAATTCGATGTGTTGAATTGTGATATAAGCCTCTAGATTAGATACTTTTCTCATAATGATAAGCAAAGTATTTACCATTGCAAATCCTGAGAATACTGCTCCAGCAACAAAGTAAGGGGGGAAAATCGTAGTATGCCAACCTGGAATAACTGAGGTAGCAAAATCCATTGACACAATGGTATGAACAGAAAGTACAAGTGGAGTTGCTAAACCTGCAAGAACCAAGGAAACTTCTTCAAAACGTTGCCAATCTTTTGCTCTACCACTCCAACCAAAACTCAATATAGAATAAATTCTTTTGTGGAAAGGTGTAATTGCTCTATCTCTAAGCATTGCAAAATCAGGTAACAAACCAGTCCACCAGAAAACTAACGATACAGAAAGATACGTTGATATTGCAAATACGTCCCAAAGTAAAGGCGAATTGAAGTTTACCCAAAGTGACCCAAATTGATTCGGAATTGGCACTACCCAATATGCTAACCATGGACGACCCATGTGAATAATTGGAAATAAACCTGCTTGAATAACTGAGAAAATAGTCATAGCTTCTGCAGAACGGTTGATACCCATTCTCCATCTTTGACGGAACAATAATAGTACTGCAGAAATTAATGTTCCTGCGTGACCAATACCAACCCACCAAACGAAGTTAGTAATATCCCAAGCCCAACCAACTGTTTTATTTAATCCCCATGTTCCAATACCGGTAGAAATAGTGTAAACGATACAGCCTAATCCCCAAAGGAAGGCTATCAATGCGATTGAAAATACAATCCACCAATGCTTGTTCGCTTTACCTTCAACAGGGGCAGCAACTTCTACTGTTATATCGTGATAAGATTTATCACCTATAACTAAAGGTTTTCTAATGGGAGCGTCGTATATATGAGACATAATCCTTTAAATTGATTTTATATTTATTAAGTATTTCTAACTTTAACGTGATAGACAACATTCGGTTTTGTACCAATATGCTCTAACAAATGATACGATCTTTCATCCTCTACTAACTTGGCAACTTGACTAGCAGCATCATTAACATCTCCAAAAATCATAGCTCCAGTAGTACAAGCACTAGAACATGCCGTTTGGAATTCACCATCTACAACTTCTCTTCCTTCGTTTTTAGCTTTCAAAATAGTTGCTTGTGTTTTTTGAATACACATAGAACATTTTTCCATAACTCCACGAGAACGAACACTAACATCTGGATTCAAAACCATACGACCTAAATCATCATTCATGTGGAAATCAAATTCACTGTTTTTGTTGTATAAGAACCAGTTGAAACGACGTACTTTATATGGACAGTTGTTCGCACAATAACGAGTTCCAACACATCTATTATAAGCCATGTGGTTTTGACCTTGACGACTATGTGATGTTGCAGCAACAGGACATACAGTTTCACAAGGTGCGTGATTACAGTGTTGACACATTACCGGTTGAAAAGAAACTTGTGGGTTATCTGATGCATGCTCCATTTCATTAAATGTAGACAATGAACTTGATAAACCTGCAATATTTTCTTTTCTTTCATTATCACCTGCAAAAGTCTCTTCGGAAGAATAATATCTATCGATACGCAACCAATGCATATCACGACTTCTTCTCACTTCAGATTTACCTACAACGGGAACGTTGTTTTCAGCGTGACATGCTATAACACATGAACCACAACCAGTACAAGCATTCAAATCAATCGAAAGGTTAAAATGATGTCCTACAGAACGATCAAACGATGACCACAAATCAACAGTGGTTGCTTTTACTTCTTTATGATCTAAAGAAACTGTTGGTTTCTCATTCCATATTTCAGCATCTTTTGAATTGAATATTTCTAAAGTAGTTTCTTTGATAATATCACCTCTTCCCATTAATGTTTTTTGACCTTGAACACAAGCAAACTCGTGATCTCCTCCAACTTTCGTTAAGGTTACCGATTGAACATTATTGAAACCTTTATATAAAGAGTAAGCATTTAAACCTACTTGCATTTCTTCTTTTAATGAAGCCGTTTTACCATATCCAAAAGCTAAACCTACAGTTCCAACAGCTTGTCCTGGCTGAACAATTACTGGAACGTTTTCTAATTTAACTCCATCAACAGTAGTAATCGTTGCATAACTTCCGTTCAAACCACCATTTGCAACAATTTCATTTGATAATTGCAATAACTTTGCATCAGCATTCGAAACAGTAACATAATTATCCCATGATACTCTAGTGATTGGATCGGGTAATTCTTGTAACCAAGGGTTATTTGCTTGTTGACCATCTCCTAAACCAGTTTTAGTATATAAAACTAATTCAAGACTTGCAGCTCCTTTTGATTGTGACAATGCATTTGCAGCAGCAGCGTAATCAGCCGATCCAGAAAAAACAGTTGGAATAGTACCAACATATATTCCATCATGCAATACTTTATTCCAAGTTGAACCTGAAATTATTGATGCAGAACTTGCTTTTAAATAATCATAATAAGTTCCTACAGCACCATTTAAAGATAATAATACCTCTTGAAATTGTTTCGTATTAAATAAAGGACGAATAGTAGGTTGAATTAAACTATAAGTACCTTTAGTAATCGTTAAATCTCCCCATGACTCTAAATAATGAGGAACTGCAGCAGCGATATTTGTTACTGAGGCCGTTTCGTCTTCTCTTAAAGCGAAAGAAGCAGAAAGACTTACTTTTTTTAATCCTTCAACAAAATCTTTTGAATTTGGCAAAGTATAAACAGGATTAACGCCACTCATGATTAAAGTATGAACGCTACCTGCTTTCATATCATTAACTAATTGAGCTACTTTTTCGTTAGATCCTTTTCTAATTTGTCTTGTTCCTGTTGTAGAAAATGACTCACTAGCTAATGCTTTGTTAATAGCTAAAACTAATAATTGAGCATTTTTATCTTCAATTCCGGAAACCAAAACCCCTTTACTTCCAGCCACTTTTAACTGTTGAGCCGCTTTCGTAACTTCAGCTTTTAATTTTGAATCTAAAGTCACAGGAACAGAAGCTCCTATAACAGTATTGTAAATAAGTACTAATGCTTGCTTTTGATTTGCAGTTGACATAGCCAAACGTTTGTCAGCAGCAGCACCAGACAAAGTCATATTCGCTTCTAATTGAAAATGACGAGATATTTTTTTACTTCCTTTTGGACCTTGAGGAATTCTACCTTTAGCATAACCTGAGTCATAACTTCCACCCTGCCAATCTCCTAAGAAATCTGCTCCAACTGAAACTATTACAGCCGCTTTTGAGAAATCATAATCAACCAAAGCTCTTTCACCATAAACAGCTTCGAAAGCATCTAAAGCTTCTGAAGATGAAACAGCATCATAAACGACGTGTTTTGCATTTGGAGTTTTTGAAAGGAACTCAGCAATTAACTTTTCAGTTGATGGACTTGCCAATGTACTCGTTAATAAAACAACCTGTCCTCCTTTTGCTTTAGCATCAGCTAGACTTGATTTTATTTTCGAATCCACTTCAATCCAAGAAGCTGGTTTACCAGCAACTTTAGGTTCTTTCAAACGCATGCTATCGTATAATGATAATATAGAAGCATGAATTCTAGCATTAGCCGAAAAATTAGCCCCTTCAATAGTGTTATTATCTATTTTGATAGGACGACCTTCACGGGTTTTTACTAAAAGATTCGCAAAATCAAAACCATCAAAAACTGATGTTGCATAATAATCTGCAATTCCAGGAATGATTTGTTCGGGTTGAACTACATAAGGTATTGACATATGTACAGGACCTTCACAGGCTGCAAGTGTGGCTGCTGCGGTAGTAAACCCAACGTACTTTAAAAAGTCACGACGTGATGTTGATGAAAATGATGCAGTATCACTATTCCCTAAGAAAGTATCAGTAGGGATTTCTTCAACAAATTCGTTGTTTTTAAGCGCCTCAACAATAGAACTATTTTCGTCTAGTTCTTCAACACTTTTCCAGTATTTTTTGTTTGATGACATATTCTATATAAATATTAGCTTCTTAATAATCTGATTAATAGTGGCATTTACCGCATTCCAAACCACCCATTTGTGCTGCAGTCAATTTATCTACACCATATTTTTTGGAAAGTTGTTCGTGAATTTTTTTGTAATAGTCATTGCCTTCCATTTTAACTTCGGTTTTTCTGTGGCAATCAATACACCATCCCATTGTTAATTTGGCAAATTGTTTTTGAACTTCATACGTTTGAACAGGACCGTGGCAAGTTTGACAAGCAATACCTCCAACAGTCACGTGTTGTGAGTGATTAAAGTAAACAAAACTTTGCAAGTTATGGATTCGAACCCATTTTACTGGTTGAGTTATTCCTGTATATTTTTGATTGGTTTTATCCCATCCTACAGCAGTGTATAATTTTTGAATTTCATTATCATAGAAAGCTTTAGAGTACTCTGGAGTAGCAGTTGTATCAGAAACTTCAGCAATGTTTTTATGACAGTTCATACAAACATTTAATGAAGGAATTCCTGAATGTTTACTTACCCTAGCAGATGAGTGGCAATAGTTGCAATTAATCCCATTGCTTCCAGCATGAATCCTATGAGAATAATGAATTGGCTGAACAGGTTGATAGTCTTGGTCAACACCTATTTGCATTAAATAACCATATACAAAAAACCCACTAGACAACAATAAAAATATTGAAGTAACCAATACTAAAAATTGATTTTTAGCAAAAGCTTTCCAAATTGGAATTGTTGGTTCTTTTGGAGCAACACTAATACCGTTTGCAGCAGCTACTTTTCTTAAAACATTGTTCACTAAAAATAACATTACTATTAGAATTGCCATAACTAATGACAAAGCACCTAAAATAATATTATTTGAAACCCCATCAGATTTGTTTTCTGTTCCAGGAACTTTTTCACCTGCAACAGGAGCCTTAGCAGTTTCTTTAGGTTCAGAAGTATAGGCAAGAATGTTGTCAATGTCTGCTTCTGACAGCTGAGGAAACGCCGACATTGGTACTTTGTTATTCTCTGCAAAAAGTTTTACTGCATCTGGATCACCTGATTTAATTAAATCAGCACTATTGTGAATCCATTTGTAAAACCATGGTTTTGCATGTCTTGCAATAACTCCACGAAGAGCTGGCCCAGTTGCTTTAGCATCTAGTTTATGACATGCCGCACAATTTGCGTTAAAAAGAGCCTTCCCTTTTATAGGATCACCACTTTGAGCTGCAGCAGGAGCAGCTGATGTTGCAGCTACGGGAGCTGCTGTTGCCGCCGGAGCAGCACCTTGTGCTAATGAAGTTAAGGATATCGTTAGCATTAATGCTAAACTTAGATATAATTTCCTTGAAATCGAATTATGGTTACCCACCTTTTTCATATAATATAGATTATCTACAATTTTATTATGATTTTTGTCAATATAAGAAATAATATAAAAATCACTTTTTTAAAAATATTGCACAAAAATACAATTTAAGAACTATTCTCAAAACCTTAAAATACTCTTAAATATAATTTATATCGATTCTAAATAGTATAGGCGATTTACTTTTGAATATTAAACACTATTTTTGCTTTAAAACATTTTAATTATGAAAATAGCATCCCAAAAAAAAGCATTTTTTTCTATCCTTATATTGAGTACTTTAAGCCTAAATTTATATGCTCAAGACCAAAAAACTTCTGTTAATCAGAATGAAAAATTTGAACAATTATTAAACGAAAAGAGAAAAATTAATGCTTCATTAAACTGGAACGAAAACTATAAAATTCAAATTTTTAATGGAGGAAACGAGAATGCAAAAAAGGCCTTAAATGACTTCAAACAAAATTTTAATGCGATTGAGGCTACAATAGTTTTTAATACCCCTAATTACAAAGTTTGGGCTGGGAATTTTAAAACTAGAATAGAAGCCGAAAAGAACCTTATAGAAATTAGGAAAAAATATAAAAGTTGTATTTTAATAAAACCTATCAATAAGATTTAGATTTTTAAATAAGCAAGAAAGCAACTCGTAGTGAGTTGCTTTTTTGCTTTATAAGCACAAATATATTATATACATTGCAGGTGCTAGAGATTTATCATCAAAATCTTATTTTAATTTCTTTTTGATAGCTACTTCATGGTATGATTCGATAATATCTCTTTCCTCAATGTCGTTGTATCCTTTTACTTGAATACCACAATCATATCCTTTAGCTACATCTCTAACATCATCTTTAAATCGTTTTAAAGCTACAAGTTCTCCGGTAAAGACAACAACACCATCTCTGATGATTCTCATTTTAGCATTTTTAACAATTTTACCATCCATAACCATACTTCCCGCGATAGTACCCACTTTCGAGATTTTGAATAATTCTCTAACTTCGGCAGTTCCAAGAATTTCTTCTTTCATTTCTGGCGCAAGCATTCCTTCCATCGCATCTTTCAAGTCATCGATAGCTGCGTAAATGATAGAATAATAACGGATATCTATTTCTTCTTTATCAGCTAATTGTCTTGCATTCCCAGCAGGACGAACATTAAATCCGATAATAATCGCATCCGAAGCAGAGGCTAACATTACGTCAGTTTCAGTAATCGCACCAACCCCCTTATGGATAATATTAATTTGAATTTCTTCCGTAGATAATTTAGAAAACGAATCAGACAAGGCTTCAACAGAACCATCCACATCCCCTTTAAGGATTATGTTCAATTCTTTAAATTGACCTAATGCAATACGACGTCCAATTTCATCTAACGTAATATGACGTTGTGTACGAACCGATTGTTCTCGCATTAATTGAGAACGTTTCGAGGCTATTTGTTTGGCTTCTTTTTCATCTTCAAAAACATTGAACTTATCCCCAGCAGTTGCAGCTCCATCTAATCCTAAAACAGAAACTGGCGTTGAAGGTCCTGCTTCTTTAACAATATTTCCTCGTTCATCATGCATGGCTTTAATTTTACCATGATGCTTCCCTGCCAACATATAATCACCAATTCTAAGTGTTCCATGCTGAACTAATATTGTAGAAACATATCCTTTTCCTTTATCCAAAAAGGCTTCAACAACTGTTCCTTGAGCCGCTTTATCTGGATTGGATTTAAGATCAAGAATTTCTGCTTCCAATAATACTTTTTCTAATAATTCTTTTACCCCTGTTCCCACTTTTGCAGAAATATCATGAGATTGAATTTTTCCACCCCAGTCTTCAACAAGTAAATTCATACCTGCTAATTTCTCTTTGATTTTCTCCACATTTGCATTTGGCTTATCTATTTTATTGATAGCAAATATAATTGGAACCCCAGCTGCTTGAGCGTGAGAGATAGCTTCTTTTGTTTGTGGCATGATATCATCATCGGCAGCTATTACAATAATTGCAATATCCGTTACTTGAGCACCACGAGCACGCATTGCGGTAAACGCTTCGTGACCCGGTGTATCTAAGAAAGCTATTTTTTGACCATTGTCTAATGTCACACCGTAAGCACCAATATGTTGTGTTATCCCTCCAGATTCTCCAGCGATAACATTTTCTTTACGAATATAATCCAATAAAGAGGTTTTACCGTGATCGACATGACCCATTACCGTTACGATTGGAGCTCTAAAAACAAGATCTTCTTCTTTATCCGGAACAACTTGAATAGCTTCTTCAATATCTACCGTGATAAATTCAACTTCATAACCAAATTCATCGGCAACAATTGTCAATGTTTCTGCATCAAGACGCTGATTCATGGTAACCATTATTCCAAGTGACATACAAGTTCCTATTACTTTTGTAATTGGAACATCCATCATGATAGCTATTTCCCCAACGGTAACAAATTCAGTAACTTTAATCGTTTTACTTCCTTCGTCAAGGGCTCTTTGCTCCTCATCTGATTTTTGACGGTGTGTATCCCTTTTATCTCTTCTATATTTAGCCGCTTTCGATTTACCACCTTTACCTTGTAGTTTTTCTAATGTCTCTCTAATTTGATTTTTAACTTCTTCTTCTGTTGGCTCAACTTTAGCAACAATAGCAGGTCTAGCTCCCTTCACAAAACCAGGTCTAGCACTTCTGTTAGCATTAAATCCACCTGCTCCACCAGTATTTGGTGTAATTTTGTTAGGATTTGGCGTGCCAGGAACTCCAGGAACAGCAGGTGGTCTAGGAGCACCCGGTTTTGGAGCAATTCTTTTGCGTTTATTTTTATTAGCATTATTAGCTGCACTTCCTGGAGCACCTGGTGTACCGGGTTTGTTTGGCGTAATTTTAGGCTCTTCTTTTTTCTTTTTAGGCTTATTAAATTGAGACAAATCGATCGTTTGACCTGTCAAAGTAGCCCCAGATAATTTAGTGTATTTTGTTGTTATTGACTCCTCAACAGGTGCAGAAGGAGTTTCAATTTCCTTTGAAATAGGCGGTTTTATCGCTCCCACTTCTTTCTTCGTCTCTTGAATTTCAACTGGTTTTTCAACTTTCTTATTAGAAACAGATTTATCTACAACTGTTTCCTCTGAAAGAGGTTTCTCATGTTGATTTTTTGCAACTGAAGTTTCCTTAACTTCAACAACTGGTGGAGAAGGCGAAACGGCTGCAGGTTTTTTTGGATTAAGATCAATACTTCCTACAAGAACAGGTCCGGTAACTACAGATCTCGCTTTAATAACTTCTTGGCTTTTTAAACGCTCTTCGTCTTGTTTACGTTTGTCCTCGATTTCTTTTTCACGTTCAATACGCAAAGCTTCTTTCTCTTTTCTTTTTTCTTCGCCTACTTCTTTTGAAGCTTCTTTATTTCCTTTATCTCCGGCAAACTGATCGCACAGAACGTTGTAAACGTCATTAGAAATTTTTGTGTTGGGATTTGATTCTACAACAATACCCTTATCTTTTAGATAATCCACAGCTCTTTCTAAAGAAATATTCAATTCCCTTAAAACTTTGTTTATTCTAATAATTTTCTCTTCAGACATAAAACCTTTTTAATATTACCTTATTTTTCTCACCCTAAATTGCCTCAAAAAGACTATAAATAGAAATGATTTATTTGTTTTTCACCTCACACTAACTCTCTAATAGGAGAGAAAAATAAGGTTTAAAAGTTTATTTATTTTAAACAATTGACTAGCTATCAAATTCTTCTTTCAATATTCTCATAACCTCTAGAATCGTTTCCTCTTCAAGGTCTGTTCTTCTTACCAAATCATTTACATCTTGTTTCAAGATACTTTTAGCCGTATCTAACCCAATTTTGGCAAACTCTTCGATAACCCATTCTTCTATTTCATCTGAAAACTCTGTTAATTCAACGTCATCTTCATCTGCAGCAGCACCAGCAACATCTCCTTCACGAATAACATCAAGTTCGTAACCTGTTAATTGACCTGCTAATTTAATATTGTGTCCGCCTCTACCAATTGCTTTAGAAACTTCTTCTAATTTCAAGAAAACTTCGGCTCTTTTTGTTTCTTCATTAATTTTTATAGACGAAACTTTTGCAGGGCTTAATGCTCTTGTAATATACAATTGAATATTACTAGTATAATTGATAACATCTATATTTTCGTTACCTAATTCACGAACAATTCCGTGAATACGAGAACCTTTCATTCCCACACAAGCTCCAACTGGATCGATTCTATCATCATAGGAATCAACCGCTACTTTCGCTTTTTCTCCTGGAATTCTCACTACATTTTTTACAATAATCAATCCGTCAAATACTTCTGGGATTTCTTGTTCAAATAATTTTTCTAAAAACTTCTCTGAAGTTCTAGACATAATTATTTGAGGTTTATTTCCTTTTAATTCAACACTTTCAATAATCCCACGAACATTATCTCCTTTACGGAAAAAGTCAGATGGAATTTGTTTTTCTTTAGGCAATACGATTTCATTTCCTTCGTCATCAATTAAGATTACAACTCTAGGTCTAACATGATGCACCTCGGCAGTATAAATATCACCTATTAAATCTTTAAATTGTTTATAAAGATTTGTATTGTCATGTTCATGAATCTTAGAAATTAAGTTTTGACGCAAGGCTAAAATAGCCCTTCTTCCTAAATCAATTAATTTCACTTCTTCAGAAACTTCTTCACCAATTTCGAAATCAGGTTCGATTTTTCTTGCATCTGTCAAAGTAATTTCTAAATGGTCTAGATCTAAATCGTCATCAGCAACGATAACTCTTCTTTGCCAAATTTCCATATCTCCTTTATCAGGATTTATAATAATATCGAAATTATCATCTGAACCATATTTTTTCTTCAATGCATTTCTAAATACATCTTCTAATATCGCCATAAGCGTTACACGATCAATAAGTTTATCATCTTTAAACTCTGAAAATGAATCGATTAATGCTAAATTTTCCATGCCAACTAATTAATTAAAATGTTACTGTAACAATTGCTTCTTTTATTTCTGTATAAGGTATTTCTTGTGTTTTTTGAACCGTTTCTTTTCCTTTTCCAAGTTTTTTTGGTTCTCTTGCTTTCCATGACAAAATTATAAAATTATCATTAGCTTCAACTAATTCTGCTTCAATTGTTTCACTTGCTAATTTTACTATTAATGTCCTTCCAACATTTTTTTTATATTGTCTCACCATTATTAAAGGCGATCCTACTCCAACCGAGGCTACTTCTAAAGAAAAATCCTGTTCTTCTCTATCTAAATTAGCATCTATTGCACGACTAATATCAATACAATCTTGCAAAGCCACCCCATTATCTCCATCTAAATTTACGATAACTTTAAAAGCGTCAGTAATTTTTAAGTCTATCAAAAAAACAGATGGTCTTTCTATAAGAGCTTGGTCTAATACTGAAATTATTTTCTCTTTGAATGTCATATTTTATAAAAAGAGGCACGCTATGCGTGCCTCATTATCTAGTTTTTTAATAAATAACAGTGCAAATATAGTGTTTTTTTTGTAAATCAAATTTCTTGATTTTAAAACTACCAGATATATATCGCTTTTTACAAATTCTATACTATTTTTAACTCAAAAATCACAACATCAAATCCGATAGAAAGTAATTTATTTCAAATTAATCAATTATGTAAAATAAAAAAGCCTTTCAAAAAAATTGAAAGGCTTTCGTTGGTCTACAAGGACTCGAACCTTGAAAGACTGCACCAAAAACAGTTGTGTTACCATTACACCATAGACCAATTCCAATGCCGTTAAGCGAGTGCAAATTTAATACAAATTTTAATTTTTACAAATTTTTAAAGTCTTTTTATTGAAAAAATATTTATTGTAATGGTAACCCTCTAAAAAACAAAGCGCAACACATCCTTAATTAGAATATTATGTTTTATAGAATTTTTTGTTAATGCTCTCGACATTAAACAAAAAAACATTTTCTTTGCAAATTAAAATAAAACTAAATTTTAGGCATATATATGGTAAATTTCAATTTTAATAAATGGAATACAATTACAGGTTGGTTTGTATTTGCAATAGCATTAGTTACCTATACCCTAACTGTTGAACCTTCGATGAGTTTTTGGGATTGTGGGGAATACATAGCAACTTCTGCAAAACTTGAAGTAGGTCATCCTCCGGGAGCTCCATTATTTCAAATGATGGGAGCCTTTTTTGCCATGTTTGCATTAGATGATAAGCATATTGCTGTTATGGTGAATATGGTATCGGTTTTTTCAAGCGCTTTTACTATATTATTTTTATTTTGGTCATCCTCATTAATATTAAAGAAAATAATATCTGGTTGTGCTGACCCAAGTCTAAAAGACGAAAAAGAGAATCAATTAAACAAAAACAATTCCATTGTTATCCTTGGAAGCTCATTTGTGGGAGCACTTGCTTATACTTTTTCAGATAGCTTCTGGTTTAATGCCGTAGAAGCCGAAGTTTACGCAATGGCTTCCTTATTTATTGCCTTATTATTATGGTTAGGTTTACGATGGGAACAAGACATGGAAACTCCAAGAGGAAATCGATGGTTGTTAATTATTTCGTTAGTTATCGGACTTTCATTTGGTGTCCATTTTATGGCATTATTAACGATTCCTGCTATAGGTTTCATTTATTTTTTCAAACATTATAAAGTAGTTACTATCAAGAATTTCATCATTGCAAATATTGTAGTGGTGGCGGTTTTACTATTTATATTTAAATTATTGTTGCCTTGGACGATGGCTTTCTTTGCCAAAACCGAAGTATTTATGGTAAACGAATTAGGATTACCATTTGATTCCGGAACGATATTCGCAACCTTAATATTGATTGCGTTCTTTTATTTTGGGTTAAAATACACCCATAAAAAAGGACTCGTTCAATACAACACCCTTTTATTATGTGTTTTATTCATCTTCATCGGATTTTCAACTTGGATGATGTTACCAATTCGAGCTAATGCAAACGTAATTATTAACGAAAACAAACCTTCGGATGCACGTGAAGTTCTTGCTTATTACAATAGAGAACAATACGGCACAAACGCCTTATTTTACGGTGCTCAATATACTGAAGCTTTTTCTGGTTTAGATAAAAACAATCCCTATTTAGATAAAGCTCCCAACTTCGAAAGAGATTATAAAACTGGCAAATACATTATTGTAAACAACTACAAAAATGCTGAACAAAACAGTGACGATAATCAAAAAACTTTCTTGCCAAGGCTCTGGAGTACGGATAATATTGCTAACTATATCAACTTTACTAATCCTCCACAATTCAAGATAAATCCTGATTATGACTATGCTAGCGATTTGCCTAAATACGGTGTTGACCCTAGTCAATTAAGCGAAGAAGAATTAAATAAAGCCGAAGCTCAATTGAGAAATGAGATTGAAAAAACCATTAAAGAATTTAGACAAGCCTATGCCCAAAAACAAATCGATGATGACGGATATATCAAATTCCTAAAAAGTTATGGCGATTATTTAATTATAGAAAAACCAACGACTGCTGACAATTTCAGTTTTATGACCGAATTCCAATTTGGTTATATGTATTTCAGATATTTGATGTGGAATTTTGTAGGACGTCAAAATGATATTCAAGGAAAATATGACAACCAAGACGGAAATTGGCTCAGCGGAATACCATTTATAGATGAGTTTCATCTAGGATCTCAACAAAATTTACCTTCGGATATACTGAAAAATAAAGGGCGAAATGTATATTTCTTTTTACCACTTTTATTAGGTCTAATTGGAATATTTTATCATTTTGAAAAAGATCGTAAAAGTTTTTATGTCCTTTTAGCTTTATTCCTTTTTATGGGAATTGCTTTGAAAATTTACCTGAACGAAAGACCTTTCGAACCACGCGAAAGAGATTATGCGTTAGTTGGTTCGTTTTATGTTTTTGCAATTTGGATTGGTTTTGGAGTTTATGCTCTTTATGAAAGCCTTCAAAAACATTTAGCCCCAAAAATAGCAGGTCCTATTCTAATTGCTGGAAGTTTACTTGCTGTACCAGTACTTATGGCGGTCCAAAACTGGGATGATCATGATCGTTCCGAAAGATATACTGCAGTAGCTTTGGCAAAATCGTATCTGGATTCCTGCGACCCAAATGCCATATTATTTACCATAGGCGACAACGATACATTTCCGCTTTGGTACGCCCAAGAAATAGAACATTTTAGAACGGATGTGAAAATTGTAAATACAAGTTTATTTATGACCGATTGGTATATTGACCAAATGAAATCGAAAGTTTACAATTCAGAACCTTTGCCAATTTCATTTACTCATGATCAATATGTGGGGGATAAACTAGATTATGTTGCGCATATTCAAAAAATAGATAGTCGCTGGGATGTGAAAGATTTTATCAATTTTATAAAAAATCCTAAGTCTACCGTTGAAATGCAAAACGGTCAAACGATTCATTTTTATCCAACAAATAAAATCAAAATTACTATTGACAAAAAAAATATAATCCAAAATAAAGTAGTTTCGACTAAATACAATGACTCCATTGTTCCTTTCATTGACATTGATATCAAAGGAAGTGCGATATACAAAAACAGATTAATGATGCTAGACATTGTGGCCAATAATAATTGGAAAAGACCAATCTATTTTAGCCCAGGAGCATTTGAAGACGATGATTATTTATGGATGAAAGACTACCTTCAATTAGAAGGAATGCTTTATAAACTAGTTCCCGTAAAAACAAAGTTCGAAAAAGACACAAGCCCAATGGATATGGGAGGTTTAGATACTGATAAAATGTATCCTATCGTTATGAAGTGGGATTGGGGAAATAGCGATAGTAATCGTATATATCACGACACTGAAACTCGTAGAAATAGTATTTCCTATCGCTCAGTACTTTCTAGATTGATGGATCAATTAATCGCCGAAGGAAAAAAAGACAAAGCAAAAAACATAATTGATTTGGCTATGACCAAAATGCCTTTGGATAAATTTGGTTATTATTCGATGGTAGAACCTTTTACAAGAGGTTATTATCAAGTTGGCGATAAGGCAAAAGCACATCAGCTTTTAGAAAAATTAATGACAAAATACAAAGAAAGTCTTAATTATTATGGCGGTTTAAAAGCATCTGAACAAAATGAAATTATGGTTGATATTATTACTGATATAGAGCGCTACCGAAGCTTATTGAAAGTAATGAAAGAAAATGGAGATACTGAGTTTTATAATAAAAACAAGGCAATCTTTAATACCTATATCCAAATGTTTTCTCGTTTTGAACGTGAAAAAGAATAAAAAATCAAAATAGTAAGAAGATTCAAAAATGTAGCGCTGTTGAAAAATGCCGCTACATTTTTATTTTAATTTATAAATTATAAAAATGAATTACTACTGGACAAAAACAAACACTTTGATTAAAAAATTATTCTCAAAATATATTTGGGATATTCCTAATACCGAGAACAAAGTCTATCTAACCTTTGATGATGGGCCAATTCCCGGAATCACAGAATGGGTTCTTGAAGAATTGAAAAAACAGGATGTAAAAGCCACTTTCTTCTGTATTGGAAACAACATCGATAAAAATCCTGATGTTTTTACAAAAGTAATCAACGAAGGGCATATTGTAGGAAATCATACTTTTAATCACCTAAACGGATTAATAAATTCAACCGAAAAATATTTTGAGAATGTAAAGTCATGTGGAGTTTCAATTTCAAAACTACAATCTACTACCAGTAATTTATTTCGTCCACCTTATGGTAAAATAAGGGCGTCACAAGCAAAAAAAGTGTTACAATTAGGTTATAAAATTATTATGTGGGATGTTTTGAGTGCTGATTTCGATACTAGCATTTCTCCAGAAAAATGTTTAGAAAATGTACTAAATAATGTTAATTCCGGAAGCATAATAGTTTTTCACGACAGTATAAAAGCATTTCCAAATTTGAAATATACTTTGCCTAAAACCTTAAAAGTCTTAACAGAAAGGGGATTTGTTTTTGATACTATAAACTAAATACAGCTTTTTAATTGCAATCAAAGTATCAAATATGGTCTTGGACCAATCCAATAATGGTATTTGCATCTAATTCACCTGATTGTCTCCAAATCATTTGCCCTTCTTTGTAAATCATCAAAGTTGGAAGCCCTTTAATGCGAAGAGCATCGGCTAGTTCTTGATTTTTATCGACATCAATTTTTATCACTTTTGCCTTATCCCCAAGAGCTGCAGCTACATCTCTAATTACTGGATGCATGGAAACGGATGATTCATTCCAATCTGTGTAAAAATCAATCAACACAGGGACTTGAGTGCTTATAAGTTCTCCAAATTTTGACATAAAACCAACTAATTTAATTTTCTAAATCTGCTTAAAAGAGATAATTAATTTACAAATGTAGCATTTTAAACTAATTATGCCACATTATTGCCTTTTTTTAGTTCGATAACAGTAATTTCAGGCATGATTCCTACTCTACCCGGATAAGCATGAAACCCAAATCCGCGGTTTACATAAATATATTTTCCCGATTTTTCATACAAACCTGCCCATTGGGTATAAACATATTGTGCTGGACTCCATTTGAAAAAACCAGGAATTTCAATGCCAAATTGCAAACCGTGTGTATGTCCAGAAAGTGTAAGATGAAAATCTATTGAATGCTTATTTATTTCTGCATCCCAATGACTTGGATCGTGACTCATCAAGATTTTAAATTCTTTTTTAGACAAACCCTCTGAGGCTTTTTTTAAGTCTCCCGCTTTTTTAAAATGTACTCCCCAATTTTCTACACCTACTAGGGCAATTTTATCATTTCCTTTTTCAATAAATGCATGCTGATTCAATAACAAATTGAACCCTATTTGACCGTATAATTTTTTAATGTCTTGAAAATTTTTCTCTTTAGCAGCTTCAGATGGCCATGTTACGTATTCACCATAATCATGATTCCCAAGCACCGAATATTTTCCATATTTATGATACTTAATCCTGTTAAAAGTTTCAATCCATGGATTCATTTCTTTAGCATCGGTATTTACAATGTCCCCTGTAAACAAAATCATATCCGAATTTTGTTCGTTGACTAAATCAATAGCATGGTCTATTTTCTCGGGATTATCAAAACTTCCACTGTGAACATCCGAAATTTGTGTGATTTTGAAACCATCAAAAGCATCTGGTAAATTAGGGAAAAATATTTGCTGTTTGATAACTTTATAATTATACTTCCCAAATGTAACACCATATATTAATGACAAAAAAGGAACAGCTGCTAATCCTAACCCTATTTGACTAACAAACTTTCTTCTTGAGTTAAGGAAATTTGAATTAACATTCGACTTCATGAAATAATTTATGGTTCCTGCACCTAATCGAAAAATATCTTCTCCTAATAATAATAATGTCAATATAATCTTTGGAACATAAACTAAAAGTACCAATCCCATTGTAAGCATCGTCTGTTTGGTTTGACCTACAGAACGGTCAAATTTAGTAAAAGAATATACGATAAAAGCTAAAATTAGGAAGCTTATTATTTTGTAAGAAAGTAAAAACGATTTATTGCTTACCAAAGTCTTTAAGGCTTGATAGGCATACGATTCGATAATAAAGAAAATGATACCTATTATAAGTATGCGTAAAATCATTGGGTTGTAATTTTTATGCAAAATAACAAATTAATTAAACGAAACGGTTTTATGTTAATTGAAATTTAACTAAAATCATACCAAATAAAGTTAATCTAATAGGTTAAAGAAAATCTAACCTAGTTTTGCCATTCCTAAATAACAAAATATTTATATCGAAAGTAAAATAAAACATCACAAAAAGTTTCAAACTTTAATTACTTTTACGCCTTACTAATTTATGTTATCATGTCACAAAAACGTCTTTTTCTTCTCGATGCATATGCATTAATCTTCCGAGGTTATTATGCTTTTATAAAAAATCCTCGAATCAATTCTAAAGGATTGGACACATCAGCAATCATGGGATTTATGAATTCCTTGATGGATGTCATCAAGCGTGAAAAACCAGATCACTTGGCTGTAGCATTCGACAAAGGCGGAAGCCAACTAAGAAACGACATCTATCCGGAATATAAAGCACACCGTGATGCTACACCTGAAGCCATAAAAATTGCCGTTCCTTATATTCAAGAGTTATTAAGAGCAATGCATATACCGATTATCGAAGTTAATGGTTTTGAAGCAGATGATTTAATCGGAACTATTGCTAAACAAGCCGAAAAACAAAATTACAAAGTCTTTATGGTAACACCAGACAAGGATTTTGCACAACTTGTTTCTGAGAATATTTTCATGTACAAACCAGCTCGTATGGGTAATGGAATAGAAATTTGGGGGGTTCCAGAAGTTTTGGAAAAATTCGAAATCGAACGTCCAGATCAAGTTATAGATTTTCTAGGAATGATGGGTGACGCAGCCGATAATATCCCAGGTTTACCAGGTGTAGGAGAAGTTACCGCAAAGAAATTATTGAAAGAATTTGGTACTATGGAAAACCTTTTGGCAAACACAGACAAGCTAAAAGGGAAAATGAAGGATAATATCGAAGCCAATAAGGAAAAAGGATTATTATCTAAAACCTTGGCGACCATTTTACTAGATTGTCCAGTAGTTTTTGACGAAAACGATTATGAATTATCGACTCCTGACATTGATAAAACGGATGCCCTTTTTAACGAACTCGAATTTAGAAGAATGGCTGAACAATTTGATGCCATATTCAAAAAAAGTGTTGAAGAAACAGCTACTGTTCCAGTTGATGAAGCCAAATTATACAAAAAACCGCAACCTAAAAACGAAGAGCAATTCGATCTTTTTGGGAGTGCTATTCACGACGAAACTTCGGAAGAAACACGTCATCAGTATTACAGTTCATTAGAAAACACGGAGCATTCCTATCAAATTATTCAAGGTGATTTGGGCGTAAAATTGCTGTTGCAGAATCTTTTAAATCAAACTTCGGTTTGTTTTGATACCGAAACAACGGGCTTAGATGCTTTGCATGCAGAATTAGTTGGAATTTCATTTTCTTTTGAAAAAGGTAAGGGATTTTACGTTCCATTTCCTGAAAATCAAGAGGAAGCGCAAGTTTTAATCGATAAATTCAAACCCTTTTTCGAAAGTAAATCAGTTGAGAAAATTGGTCAAAACATCAAATACGATTTAAAAATTCTTTCTCGATATGGCATTCAAATAAAAGGAAAACTATTCGACACGATGATTGCACATTATTTGATCAATCCGGATATGCGTCATAATATGGATGTTTTATCTGAAACGTATCTAAAATATTCTCCAAAATCAATTGAAGATTTAATCGGCAAAAAAGGCAAGAACCAAAAATCAATGCGCGAAGTTGATTTGGAAGAAATCAAAGAATATGCAGTTGAAGATGCAGACATTACGTATCAATTAAAGCAAAATTTCAGTCCGATTTTAGACCAAGCCGAAACCAAAAAATTATTTGAAGAAATCGAAATTCCGTTAATACCTGTTTTGGCAGCAATGGAAATGGAAGGAATTAATCTCGATGTTCCTTTCTTAAAATCAATGTCGGTTGAAATGGCTTCCGATAGCCACGCTTTGGAACAAAAAATATATGAAACGGCTGGTGAAAAATTCAATTTGGCTTCCCCAAAACAACTTGGTGATGTATTATTCGATAAATTGAAAATTGGTGGTGCCAAACAGAAGAAAACAAAAACTGGTCAATATGCCACTGGGGAAGAAGTATTATCCTATTTAGCCAATGATAATGAAATTGTTCGTGATATTCTCGAATGGCGTCAAATGGTGAAATTGCAAAGTACCTATATTGATGCGTTGCCAAATCAAGTAGACAAAATAACAGGTCGCGTTCACACCGATTATATGCAAACGGTTGCCGCAACTGGGCGTTTAAGCTCGAACAATCCCAACTTACAAAACATTCCTGTTCGAACAGAAAGAGGCCGATTGATTCGTAAAGCATTTATTGCCCGTGATGAAAATTACACCTTAGTTTCTGCGGATTATTCCCAAATAGAATTGCGAATTATTGCTGCTTTATCTGGTGAAGAAAACATGATAAAAGCCTTTCAAAACAACGAAGATATTCACCGAAGCACCGCTGCAAAAGTGTTTAATATTGCTTTGGAAGAAGTTACCAAAGAACAACGTAGCAATGCTAAAACAGTGAATTTCGGAATAATATATGGTGTTTCTGCTTTTGGATTAAGTAATCAAACTTCGCTTTCGCGAAAAGAAAGTGCAGAATTGATTGATGCCTATTATGCCACTTATCCAAATCTAAAATCGTACATGGCGAATCAAGTTGATTTTGCAAGAGAAAACGGTTATGTACAAACGGTTTTGGGAAGAAGAAGGTATTTAAAAGACATCAATTCGGCCAATATGATGGTTCGAAGTGGTGCCGAACGAAATGCTGTAAATGCTCCAATTCAGGGAAGTGCCGCCGATATTATCAAAATTGCGATGATCAATATTCACAAAAAATTAGTTTCAGAAAACTGGAAATCAAAAATGTTGTTACAAGTTCATGATGAGCTTGTTTTTGATGTTCACAACTCTGAATTAGAAAAAATTCGACCGATGATCAAACACGAAATGGAAAATGCATTTATAATGGATGTACCATTGGAGGTTGAATTAGGAATGGGGAAAAACTGGCTTGAGGCGCATTAAATTTTAAGCATTACTTTATAGAAATTACTTCGTCCTATACAATTAACTTATTTTTAAACCTTATAAAACCTTCCTAGTAGATTCTCTTTCTCTCAATTCGGTTTTGATAATCGTAGTTTTATAAGGAAAATTTTCTTCTTTAGTTTCTAGTCTTTCGATAAGTAATCTAGCGGCAGCTTCGCCAATTTCTGGACCATGCTGACTTACAGTTGATAAACTTGGAGATAATCTCCTTGAAGCTAAAATACCATCAGCAAACCCTATTATGGATAGCTCCTCTGGGATATTAAAACCTCTTTTGACACCAATACGAAGTGCCAAAACAGAATCATTTTCATCTAAAGCAAAAATTCCATCGATGGCATTGGTGTCAAAAACTGTCTCAATCTTGTTTTTTAAATCTTCTTCAGAATCAGTTCTGAGAATTAAATTTTCATTTATTGGTAGGTTATTATTTTGTAATGCTTTGAGATAACCCTCGGCTCTTAGTTTTCCAACACTTAAATTATCAACAGATGAAAGTAGCGCAATATTCTTGCAGCCAATATTGATTAAATGTTGAGTAGCATTCAATGCCGAATCAAAATCATCTACAATAACTTTGTCACATTCAACTTCATCAGCGATTCGATCAAACATTACTATAGGAGTTCCCTCGTTTATTATATCCTTGAAATGATTATACTCCTGTTGTTTTTGAGCTTCTTCGGATACCGATAAAATAAATCCATCTATTGTTCCATTGCTTAACATTTCTAATGTATTGATTTCTTTTTCTAAAGACTCATTCGAAATACAAGTAATTACATTATAGCCTTTTTCATCTGCTACTTTTTCGATACCACTAAAAACTTTTGCAAAAAAGGAATTTAATATATTTGGAATAATAACACCAATAGTTTTAGTTTTTCTGTTTTTAAGATTCAGACCAATAACATTTGGTTTATAGTTTTTTAATTTTGCATACTCCTTGATTCTGATTTTTGTTTGTTCACTAATTTCAGGACTGTCGTTAAGTGCCTTTGAAACAGTAGAAACGGAAACATTGAGTTCTTTTGCAATTTGTTTTAGAGTTGCTTTTGCTTTCATAAATATCTTTATATAATCTTTGAGTATTGCTTTTTGAATATTTTTTCTATTAAAAAAAGAAAATTCCGTTTTTTTAATAATATCATTACAAATATACTAAGTCTTATTTAATGTTTTATTACAAAAAACATAAAAGCAAATAGGTTTAAATATATATTTGATAATCAGATCAAAACCAATTGAAAAATAATCTTTTAAGGTATTTGTATTTAAAATAAATAATTGTACTTTTGCATCCCCTTTATTGGGGATGGAATGTTTAATTAAAATAATATATTGTGAACGCATTAAGCTACAAGACAATTTCAGCAACAAAAGCCAATTCTACAAAAGAGTGGATTGTTGTAGATGCTGACGGTCATAACTTAGGTCGTCTTGCTTCAAAAGTCGCTATGATTTTGAGAGGTAAGTACAAGCCAAGTTATACGCCACACGTGGACTGTGGAGATAACGTAATTGTTATCAACTCAGAAAAAATCAACCTTACAGGTAACAAAATGGATGAGAAAACATACATCCGTCACACTGGTTATCCTGGAGGACAAAGAACTTTAACTGCTAAAGTATTGCAAAGTAAAAACCCAGCATTATTAGTAGAAAAAGCAGTAAAAGGAATGTTACCAAAAAATAAAATTGGTGCTGAACTTTTCAGAAATTTAAATGTTGTTGTAGGATCAGAGCACAAACAAGGCGCTCAAAAACCTAGAACAGTTAACCTTAACGATCTTAAGTAATGGGAGTTATTCACAAAATCGGTAGAAGAAAAACCGCTGTTGCACGTGTTTATGTTTCAGAAGGAACAGGATTAATCACTGTAAACAAAAAAGAATTCGCAACTTACTTTCCAACTGCAACTTTACAGTACAAAGTTTTACAACCAATGTCTATGACAGAAAATGTAAACAACTTTGACGTAAAAGTGAACGTTTACGGAGGTGGTTCAACTGGTCAAGCAGAAGCTGTAAGAATGGCATTAGCGCGCGTTATGTGTGAAGTAAATGCAGAAAACAGAGGAATATTGAAACCAGAAGGTTTATTAACAAGAGATCCAAGAATGGTTGAACGTAAAAAATTCGGTCAGAAAAAAGCTCGTAAGAGATTCCAATTCTCTAAACGTTAATAGTACCTGTCTTGTATTATTTGTACAAGACGTATTGAATATTAAATTTAAAAACAATGTTGTTGTTGTCCCAATGCGTTGGGAAATTAGTTTAGCATCTAAATGAAGCCAAAAGCCAAAAGCCAAAAAGGAACATTGCTAATCAACAGAACGTAAACTAAACAAAAAATGTCAAACAAAGTAGAAGTAAAAGAATTACTAGAAGCAGGTGTTCACTTCGGACACATGACTAGAAAATGGGATCCAAACATGGCTCCTTACATTTATATGGAACGTAATG
>CANCPC010000024.1 GCA_947379965.1 Flavobacteriaceae bacterium
CAATACGTTAAGAAAATATAATTTGCAGTTAGCAGTTAGCAGTTAGCAGTTAGCAGTTAGCAGTTAGCAAAAAAACGAAAACGTCCTGAGAAATCAAGACGTTTTCGTTTTTTTTGTGTTTTTAAGTCTGTTGTTTAACCTTCTTAATCTAAAATCTAAAATCTAAAATCTAAAATCTAAAACTTAACCTCCACTTTTTCGGAAATTAATTGGTCATTTTGATAATATTCAAAAAACCACTGATTGTCTTTTGAAACTAAAACGCCTTGAACACTTCCTTTTGAAGCCATAAAACTAGCCGGATTGGATGTTTTAAAGACTTTCATAACCACTTTTGGCTCGCTATCAATCAATTGATAACCATAGGCTGTTGGTTGTGCATAAAGTAAATTAGGACTTTTATCATCAATGATTTTATCTTCTTTAGGCTCATTTTTTGAAACCAAAACGGAAGCCTCAGGAGTTACAAAAGGTAAATTCTCTTGTTTATTAGCACCTTCTTTTCCACTAAATTTATAATGCAAACCATAAACAGATTTAAAAGCTTCATTTATTGCTTCCGCATAGGATAATTGATACTCCTTTTCATTGCTTCTTCCTATATCCGATTTAAAAATTTCAGTTCCGTAACAATCTTTAAAAACAACATGAATTTTAGTTACAAAAAGAGAGCTCTCATTAATTAGATCTATATACAACAAACTACATCTTTGACTTAATTCGGAGGGAAACGTTTCATTGCTATAAAAGGCTTGAAAACCAGCTTTCTTCAAATTAATCTTCGTCAAAGTTTGAAGTCTATATTGATTATCACTTTTTTGAAAGTCATATTTTAAAGGAATAATCACAGCTATATAATCATTAATCGATTGTGAAAAACTGTAGCTCGAAAAAAATAATAGTAGAAACAAAATCTTTTTTTTCATAGTTTATAAATATTTTTTTAATTCTAATAAATGATTTATTTGTTTAATATTTTCTGCAACATAATCTTTATATTCATTGAAAAAAATGGCATCCAATCCAGCATCTAATGCTCCTTGAACATCAGCCTCGATACAATCACCAATCATAATACTATTTTCTCTTTTTGTATTGGCCAAGCCTAAAGCATAGTCAAAAATCAAACGATTTGGTTTTTTTACCCCCGCCATTTCCGAGTTGGTTATCGTCTTAAAATAATGCGTTATAAAGGAATTATTCAATTTATTTTCTTGAATTTGGGCAAAACCATTCGTAATAATATGTAAGTTATACTTCGGTTTCAAATAGTCTAATACTTCAATTGCTCCTTCAAATAAATGATTGAATTTGGGTAAATAATAAATATACTGTTCTGACAAAGTGTCAACTACATGTTTTTCAATATCGATTTTCATTAAGTCGAAAGTATCTTTTATTCGACCAAAACGTAATTCTTTTTGTGTGATCTCATCTTTTCGGTACTTTTCCCAATATTCCCTATTTATAGGAACATAATATTGAAGAAAACGAACCATATCAATAGTAATATCCTGCTTTTTGAAAACATTTTCGAATGCTAAAGCTGAGTTTTTTTCAAAATCCCATAGCGTATGATCTAAATCAAAAAACACGTCAGTTATATTATTTTTCATTACTAAAAATCCGCTTATCAAATGGAAAATCTTCTTGTTTTACTATTTTTAATTGCCCAAAATTTTTATGGTGAGGGTTTATCAAATAATTAAATTCACCTTTTACAACTGCAGATGGCACTTTGATAAGAGCATACTCATTTTTCCGGATTAACTCATCCCCTATTTTTTGAGTTTGAATGTTTCCTGGAAATATATTCCAATCTTTGTGCAATATTTTTACGTCTAAAGTTAAAATTGAAATTTCATCTGGAACAAAAACTGTAATCATACAAAAACTCGAGGGCAAAGTTGCAACTGTCAAATGTACCGCCACCTCTGCCATCGCCAAGGCCTTATTTTGAGCCATATATATCATTTCAGTTCCTTTAGAATTCCATCTTGCTCCAACAATCGAAGCTCCATTTCCAGATAAAACAATTGGATATTTCTTGTTTTGTAATCTAAAAACTTCCATTATATAAAAATTCCATAATCTATTTTGTGCAACTCATTCATTACCATTTCTTTTCCATAGGAATCTTTCAATAATTCAAAGGGCAATAAATTTCCAAGAGCAAAATTAGGCGTGTTCAACCACAAATAAAATTGTTCTTCATTATCAAAAACATCTTTTCCAAGCGAAGTTACTTCGGCTAATTCTAAGATTTTTTCAGAAGAAATAGACTCAAATACAAAATTGTCTTTCGTTTTATTACGTATTAATGTCCGCTCCGAAACTCCAAGAAAATCAGCCCAATCCTCTTGTTTAAATGGAGTTCTTTCTTTTATCATCTCATACAAATGATACGGAATTCCATATCTTATCGAATGGACAATCAACATTTTGTTGGACAAGAAATTTTTATAGGTAATCTCCTTGCCATTAAGGGTCAAATTGGATTCTTTTCCTACTTTGGAGACAAAATCACGAACGGCTATATCCAATTCAATATCTGAATTTGCGACAAGTTTTAACATAGTTATGACATTTGTCTGTAAAATTAAGACATTTGTCAATGTAAAACAAACTTTTCTTAAAAAATTCCTTCATCATTAAAACTATAAAATCCGTTTTCGACAACAATAACATGATCCAGCACTTGAATATCCATATTTTGCCCAGCGGCTTTTAATTTCCTTGTAATCTGTTTATCAGCATCACTAGGCTTTAATGTTCCCGAAGGATGATTGTGGCATAAAATTAATGCGGTTGCACCAATTTCGAGAGCGGTTTTAAATACCAATCGAACATCCACCACCGTTCCAGTAATTCCACCTTTTCCTTGCTGCGATTTCGAAAGCACTTTATTGGAATTATTCAAATACAAAACCCAAAATTCTTCATGGGGTAACTCACCAATAATGGGCTGCATCAATTCGAAAATCATTTTACTGGAAGTAATTTTCTTAAGTTCGACGGCGTCTTCTGCCCTTCTCCGTCTTCCCAATTCCATGGCAGCAAGTATTGAAATGGCTTTGGCTTCGCCGATTCCTTTGGAATTCATTAATTGTTGGATGGTTAATTTACCTAATGCATTCAAATTATTATCGACACTTGCCAAAATCCTTTTGCTTAATCCCACCGCCGATTCATTTCGGCTTCCTGAACCAATTAAAATAGCAATCAATTCGGCATCACTCAAAGCACTTTTGCCTTTCAGCATTAGTTTCTCTCGCGGTTTATCGTCTTCGGACCAATTTGTTATCGGGAAATTATTTTCTTCCATTTAGGATTATTCAATCAACTCTTTTACCTCATCAAAATTTAATCCGCCATAATTACCGGAACTCATCAATAACAAAGCCGAGTTTTCGAAATTCAGATTGAAAAGATACTCTTTAAAAGCGGATGGATTGGTATAAATGATTAAATCTTTTCTGTTAAAAGCTTTGGCAATTTGATCATAGGTTACTTCTTCGAGTTGTTTAATTTTTACTGCATCTGGCGAATAAAAAACTAGGGCAACATCAGCATATTCTAATGCGCCCTCATATTCTTTTAGAAATTCAGCATTCAAACTGCTATACGTATGCAATTCTAAACAAGCTATTAAGGTTCTATTTGGGTATTGTTCCTTTACCGCTTTTGTAGTTGCAGCCACTTTACTCGGCGAATGTGCAAAATCTTTATACGCTACTTTCGTTTTGCTTTCGGCTATTTTTTCCAAGCGTTTTGAGGCACCTTTAAAACTAGCAATCGCTTCATAAAAATCAGCTTCATCAATACCCATATTTTGACAAATCCATTTGGCTCCAGCAAGATTATTCAAATTATGTGCACCAAAAACTTCAATAGGCATCGCACCTTCGGGAGTTTGAAGAAGTGTGACACCATCTTTCACTTCGTAATTTGGTGTTACATATGGCATTTTTCGAATTGGATTTGTTGCTGCTTCTGCAACGCGACGTACTTCTGAATCTTCTTCGTTATAAACTAAAATTCCTCCGTCAGTAATTTTGGAAATGAAAATTTCGAACTGCTCTACATAGAAATCATACGTTGGAAAAACATTGATATGATCCCAAGCAATTCCTGAAATAAGCGCAATATTCGGCTGATATAAATGAAATTTTGGTCTTCTGTCAATTGGCGAAGACAAATATTCATCGCCTTCAAGAACGATAAAATCGTTTTCTTCAGTAAGATGAACCATGGTTTCAAAACCTTCTAATTGTGCACCAACCATATAATCTACATCAATATTATGAAAATGCATTACATGCAAAATCATCGATGTAATCGTTGTTTTTCCGTGGGAACCACCAATAACCACGCGGGTTTTATTTTTGGATTGTTCATATAAAAATTCAGGATAGGAATAAATTTTTAATCCTAATTCCTGCGCTTTCAACAATTCCGGATTATCAGCTTTGGCGTGCATTCCGAGAATTACGGCTTCAATATCCTTGTTTATTTTCTCGGGAAACCAACCTAATTCGGCTGGCAAAATTCCCTTATTGGCCAAACGTGTTTTTGATGGTTCAAAAATTGCATCGTCGCTTCCGGTAACTTGATACCCTTTATTATGTAACGCCAAAGCCAGATTGTGCATCGCACTTCCGCCAATAGCTATGAAATGTAGCCCCCTAGTCCCAAAAGAGGGAACAGAGCTATTATTGTTATCATTTAAATTCATAATTATTTTTATATTTTAAACTATATTTTATTTACAAGTTGAGAATTCCCCCTTCGGGGGTTAGGGGGATTTTTTCGTTTTATTCTTTAAATTAGCTAGCATTTGAGAGCCTATTTTAGCGCTTCCAGCTGCAATTGCTTTTTTATATTGTTCTTCTGCAGATGTATATTTTCCGAAATGTTCGTCTATTTGCCCTTTCGATAAATAACCATCAACGGGGGATAATTTCAATAATTCATTCGAATATTGTTCTGCTTTCGATTCGCTACCGCCAACAATTGATGGGAGTTTCATATATAACATCACCAATGCCCATCTAGCTTCAATATGTTTCGGATTCAGAACAATTGCTTTTTCGAACGAGTCTTTTATTTCGCCTATCATCCCAAGAGCTTTGAATTTGTTGACTTCCTTAGCTTTCAATCCAAGAGCACCACCATATTTATAAAAATAATTAGCTTCAGAAGGTTTCAGTTGTTTCAATTTTTTATAATATCCTATTGCTTTATCCCAAGATTTATTATTTGCTGCAATGTCCCCTAAATATTCGATAACCCTAAGATTAGAAGGGTTTTCTTTAAGTAAACTTTCAAAAACAGTTTGAGCTTGTTCGTATTTTTCCGATTCAAATAATTTTTTACCCTTATCAAAATCTGATTGGGACCAAATCAATAATGGAAATAATAAAAAAGTAAATAGGAGTTGTTTCATCTTTCAAAAATAAAGAAATTTTAAAAGAATTAAACCATTAATAGGCCTAAAAAAATTCGAACAAACCAAAAGATATCATAATATAAAATAAACATTAACATAACATTGCCTTCTTATTTTTGCAAAAATACTTATTAAGTTGTCTCAAAATTAACTTTTACGCAAGCACATAAAGGATACAATAGCATTAGAATTATCATAATTAGCTCAAAAAATAATTTTTTCATAAATGAAAAGAAAACGAAAAATTCCTTTAGTTGTCATCAGTGACGTACATTTAGGAACCTATGGTTGCCATGCCAAAGAGTTACTTCAATATCTTAAATCAATAAATCCTAAAACTTTAGTATTAAACGGAGATATAATTGATATGTGGAGTTTTAGCAAAAGCTATTTCCCAGTTGCACACATGAATGTTCTTCGACAAATTATAAAAATGTCTAATCTAGGAACTCGTGTTATCTATATTACAGGAAACCATGATGAAGCATTGAGAAAATATACCGATTTTATATTAGGAAATTTTGAATTAGTTGATAAATTAATTTTAGAATTAGACGGTAAAAAAACTTGGATTTTTCACGGTGATGTATTCGACTCTACTACAAATGGATATGCAAAAATAGTAGCAAAACTAGGCGGAAAAGGATATGATTTATTAATCTTAATCAACAGTTTTATCAATTTGGTTTTGAATGCTCTCGGAAAAGAGAAACGAAGTTTTTCGAAAATGGTGAAAGACAGCGTAAAAAAAGCGGTTTCATTTATTTCAAATTTTGAAACTACAGCTGCGGAAATTGCTATCGAAAAAAAATACAGTTATGTTGTTTGTGGTCACATTCATAAACCTCAAATGAAAGAAGTCCAAAATGAGCATGGAAAAGTTCTTTATTTAAATAGTGGCGATTGGATTGAAAATCTTACTGCATTAGAATACAAAAAGGAAAAATGGTCTATTTATTATTATAAAAAATCAGACTTTTCGAATCAAGAACAAAAAGAAGACAAGGTTGATAATGACATCGTCAACAAGATATTATCCTAAATAAAGTATTCAAATAATGAAAATATTTTACGCTATACAAGCCACAGGAAACGGCCATATTAGTAGAGCTATGCAATTATATCCCTACTTACAGAAATTTGGTTCAGTAGATTTCTTCTTAAGCGGGAATAACGCAAGCCTTAATTTAGATTTACCAGTAAAATTTAAAAGCTTAGGCTGTAGCTTGCATTATAGCAAATGTGGCGGTTTGGATTATTGGGGTATAGCGAAGAATATTAAACCTATTCAAATGTATAAAGATGCCAAATCATTACCCTTGAAAAGTTATGACATAATAATTAATGATTTTGACTCGATCACCTCACTTGCATGTAAATTACAAAATGTCAACTCGGTACAATTTGGACATCAAGCAAGTTTTATATCGGATGCAACTCCAAGACCCCAAAAAAAGAGTATAATGGGTGAAATGATACTGAAACACTATGCAAATTCTCCTAAAAATATTGGTTTGCATTTTGAAAAATACGATTCCTTCATTCATCCTCCAATTATCAAAGACGAAATTGTAAACTCGGAACCGAAAAACCTTGGTCACATCTCTGTTTATCTACCTTCTTTCGACAAAGATTGCTTAGAAAAAGCTTTTAATAAACTACCTGAACTACAATTCCATTGGTTTTTGAATGACGTAACTTTCAAACATACAATTGATAATATCACTTATTACCCTGTAAATCAAAAACAGTTTAATGAAAGTATGATTAACTGTGATGGTATCATCACTGGTGGCGGTTTCGAAACTCCTGCAGAAGCTTTATTTCTTGGTAAGAAAATACTAAGCATTCCCATTCAAAACCATTATGAACAAGAATGCAATGCTGCCGCATTAAAGAAAATGGGGGTTCCCGTTGTTTATGAAGTAGGCAAAAATTTTGAACTCATCATTGAAAATTGGTTAAATACACCTACTCAATACCCGACGATGAAAGCCAATAATATCCCCGAAACTTTGCAGTATTTATTTGATACTTATAACCAAAAATAGCCCTATAAAATAAAACCCGTTCAGTAATCTGAACGGGTTTTAATAAAGCAAACTGCTTCATTTTATATCATTGTCAAAGTTCAAAACTTTTACAAAGATGCTAAAGAAAATTATTTCACAATTGTCATTTCGTCAATAATATGTTTTGCTCCAGCATATTTATCGATTACCCACAAAACATAACGAATATCAACATTAATGGTTCTTTGTAATTTGCTATCAAAGATCACATCACCAGCCATCGCTTCGATGTTTCCGTCGAAAGCAATCCCTATTAACTCTCCTTTCCCGTTAAGTACTGGTGAACCAGAATTTCCTCCGGTGATATCATTATCTGTTAAGAAATTCAAATGAAGCGTGCCGTCTTTATCGACATAACGACCGTAATTTTTATCTTTTTCCATTTCAAGAACACGACTTGGAAGGTCAAATTCTTCATCACCCTTTTTATATTTTTTTACTTGACTCGTTAGCGTAGTGTAGTTGTTTATTGTAGCATCGTTACGTCTATCGGCAGGCAATGCACGAACTTTTCCGTAAGTTAGTCGCAAAGTTGAATTGGCATCAGGATATTTTATAGTTCCAATTTTAGACTCTCTTAAACCTTCAACAAGAAGACGGAATGAAGCACTATATTCGTTTTGTGATTTGGTAATTTCATCCGATTTCGAATTGAAATGGGTGAGCATATCGTTAGACAAAACGTATATGGGATCATTATCCAAAACACTTTGATTTGGTGCTTTCAAAAAGGCTTTCACTTTATCTAAAGAAGAAAATATACTTGAATCGATCGATGTATTAGCATAATTAGTAAAGTCATTATTGTTTTCTTTGCCTATTTTATTTACCAAAGGTGCAATTGAATATCCTACAGATTTGGTAACATACAAGTGTAATTGAGCAGCCAATAGATCTTTTTCAGCCGGAATATATACATTATCATAGAATTTGGTTGCAAATGCTAAAATTGTTGGAGTCATTTCAATCCGTTTCGCATCATCTGCTTTTACATAATTATCCAATTGTTTCCCTAAAGTTCTTCCAATAGGACCAAAAGCTGCAGTTCTAAACAACTGAGACAAATAATTATCGTGACGCGATTTTTCATTCGTTAACGCATAGTATTTATTAATAGTCGCAACAACATTTCCATATTTGGCTTTGTTTGCCGGTTTGTTTGCCCATAAATCAAATTTAGTTTCTTGAGCAGCTTTAGATTTGGCAGTTCCAAATTTTGAAAGGGCATCAATCATTCCTTGACGATTTTTCCAATAATTGGCAGTAGACGCATATTTAGAGGCATAAACTAAACGAAGTGCATCGCTCATTTCCATATATTTCTTCATTTTATCCATACCCATTTTAGCACCTTCAACCCAAGCAGGATATGCAAATTTAACGTTTTGCTCGATTCCACTTGCAGGCATCCAACGGTTCGTTCTTCCTGGATAACCAAGAATCATTGCGAAATCACCTTCTTTTACTCCCGAAACGTTAACTGGCAAATAGTGCTTTGGTTGTAAAGGAACATTATTTGTAGAATAGTCGGCAGGATTACCCTCTTTATCAGCATAAACTCTAAACATAGAGAAATCTGCGGTTTGGCGTGGCCATTCCCAGTTATCAGTATCACCTCCAAATTTTCCTAGACTTTCTGGAGGAACCCCTACTAAACGAACATCTTTATAATCTTGGTAAACAAAATAGTAGTATTCGTTTCCTTGAAAAAAGGAACGAACTGAAACGGTATATTTTCCTCCTTCATTGTTTTCTTTTTCGATTGACGCAATTTCGGCATTTATAGCTTTTTCCCTATCTGCTTCATTCATAGCAGGATTTACTTTTGCTAAAATTCGTTTTGAACAATCGTCCATACGAACAAAAAAACGAACATATAAACTAGACGGTTTTTTTTCTTCGGCTCTATTAACAGCCCAAAAACCATCTTTTAATAGATTATGTTCAGGTGTAGAAAGTTCGGCAATTCCATCGTAACCACAATGATGATTTGTAAGGACTAAACCATCTTTAGAAATAATCTCGGCTGTACATCCTCCATTAAATTGAACAACAGCATCTTTCAAACTGTGATGGTTGATACTGTAAATTTCTTTAGAAGTCAATTGCAAACCCATTTTTTCCATATCACGGTGATTTAAACGTTCAATAAACATTAAAAACCACATTCCTTCATCTGCTTTTACGCTCATTGGCATAAGCATAATTCCAGTAATTAAAGCGCAAATAATTTTTTTCATTTTAAAAATATAAAGGTTAATTTAATATTAGTTACAAATAGGGGCAAAAATGAATACGTGAAACCAAAAACACTGTTCAAAAGGTATATACGAATTTAGTTGTTTTTTTACTATTAATATCAAAGTATAAACTCTAATAATCCAAAAAAAAGGCTCTATTTCTAGAACCCTTTTCATAAAAATATTTTTTTAGTTGTTTAGCATTTTCCAAAGTTTATCTTTCAACTCTGACAAACCTTGTTGTGCAACCGAAGATATAAATAGGTAAGGAATGTCTTTGAACTCTTTATCTAATTGAACTTTCAATTCAGATTTAAGTTCATCATCTAGCATATCGCATTTAGAAATCACCAACAAACGCTCTTTATCAAGCATTTCTGGATTGTATTTCGTCAATTCATTTACCAAAATATCATATTCCGCTTTGATATCTGGAGTATCAACAGGAACTAAGAATAACAACGTCGAGTTTCTTTCGATATGTCTCAAGAAATAATGCCCAAGACCTTTTCCTTCGGCAGCTCCTTCAATAATTCCAGGTATATCGGCGATTACAAAAGATTGAAAATCACGATACGCCACAATTCCAAGATTTGGTTTTAAAGTCGTAAACGGATAATCTGCAATTTTTGGCTTGGCTGAAGTCAAAACCGACAATAAAGTGGATTTCCCTGCATTTGGAAAACCAACTAAACCAACATCGGCCAAAACTTTAAGTTCAAGAATTACGTCCATTTCTATCCCAGGCAAACCTGGCTGAGAATATCTAGGTGTTTGATTCGTTGAACTTCTAAAATGCCAGTTTCCTAATCCTCCTTTTCCCCCTCTAGAAAGAATTTGTTTCTCTCCATCATCCGTAATTTCGAATAAAACTTCACCGGTTTCTTTATCTTTTACAACCGTTCCCAACGGAACTTCGATAAATTTATCATCTCCATCAGCTCCGGTACTTCTGTCTCCACCACCATCACCACCGTGACCCGCTTTAATGTGCCGCGCAAATTTTAGGTGAAATAAAGTCCAAAGCCCTTTGTTTCCAACTAAATAAACGTGTCCACCACGACCTCCATCTCCACCATCTGGCCCTCCTTTTTCAATGAATTTTTCTCTATGCAAATGCGTAGACCCCTTCCCTCCTTTTCCAGAAGAAACATATATTTTTACGTAGTCTACAAAATTTCCTTCTGTCATATTTTTTAGTTGTATGTAGTAATTTATATGTTTAAGGCTTTGTTTAACTTGCTGAAATTAGTGCAATTTCGGAACTTGAAAAAACACCATTTTAGAAAATTAAAAAAATATTAGAATTTCAATAACTTAAAATTACAAAAAAAGAGCCTAAATCCATCCCTCGGAAATAGCTCCTTTTCTGTTTGCAAATATCGAAAAAAAAACTGAACGCTCGAAATTTATATCCAAGCCATAAAGCCGACTATAATTTATCGAAAACCAAGTTCAATCTTTCGGTAACTTCTTGTATTGTTCCTATACCATTTACAACATAAAACTTTCCTTGACCTTTGTAATAGTCCATCAAAGGGGCTGTTTTTTGGTTGTATTCTTCGTAACGATTTCTAATTTTTTCTTCATCCTGATCATCAGGTCTTCCTGAAGTTTTTCCTCTTTCTAAAAGACGCGCCACCAAGATAGAATCATCGGCATCTAGCGCCACCGTTGCAGTAATGTTTTGCCCTTTTGATTTTAAAAATTGATCCAAAGCATCCGCTTGGGCTAGAGTTCTAGGAAAACCGTCAAATAAAAAACCTGCTGAAAGTGGATTATTATTTACTTCGCTTTCTAACATTTTAATGGTCACTTCGTCTGGAACTAAATCCCCTTTATCCATATAGCTTTTGGCCAATTTCCCTAAATCAGTATCGTTTTTGATATTAAATCTAAAAATATCACCTGTAGACAAATGAGTTAAATTATATTTTTCTTTCAAAAATTCTGCTTGAGTTCCTTTTCCTGCTCCGGGTTTACCGAATAAAACAATGTTGATCATTTGTATAATTATAAAGTTATGAGTGAGTTGTATTACTCTTTTAATTGATAGACCTCTGTTAAATTTCGACCCAATCCGTCGTAGTCTAATCCAAAACCAACGATGAATTTATTTGGAATTCTAATGCCAACATAATCTATCTTAATATCTTTTTTGTATGCATCCGGTTTTAAAAAAAGGGTAGCAATCTTAAAACGCTTCACATTTTGCTTCTTGAATAATTCTTTTAATGCTACCAAAGTATTTCCAGTATCGACAATATCTTCAATAATAACAACGCTTCGACCCGTTAAATCTTGATCTAAACCTATTAATTGTTTCACCACATCTGTTGAAGAAGTCCCTTCGTAAGAAGCTATTTTTATAAAACTAACTTCACATGGGAATTTATAATGTTTCATAAAATCAGAAACTACCATAAAAGAACCATTTAAAACACCTATAAATAAAGGGGTTTCATCAGTAAAATCAATTTCTACAAGCGCAGCTATTTTTGCAATGGCAAATTCTATTTCTTGCGCAGAAACAAAAGGCACAAATTGTTTATCGTGAAGTTGCAACATTGTTATTTTGTATAAAAATGCAAATTTAGTGAACTATTCAAGATTAAACAGTATGTAGCTTTAATTTTTTGCTAATTTGGTATATTTACTAATAGGAAAACTTCATAAAAATGCTTTACTATTTTAAGTATTGGATTGAGAAAACAAAAAAATACAATTTTACTTTTCAATGATAATGGCCAAAATCAAGAAAGATTTAAAACTAATTTAATTAATTTACGTAATTTTGTAAAAACATTACGTATATGAATACCAAACTCACTTTATCGCTTGAAAAAAAAGTAATTGAAGATGCTAAATCGTATGCAAAAAAAACAGGGAGAAGTTTATCCGAATTAGTAGAAACCTATTTCAAAAATCTTACGGTAAAATCAGAAATAGCCGACGATATTCATCCAAAAGTTAAGAAACTGATTGGCAGAATAACACTTCCACCCGATTTTGACGAAGAAAAGGTTAAAGAAGAACATTACAGAGAAAAATATGGTTTTTAAAAACATTTTTCTTGATACTAATATTTTGGTAGACATTGTTGCTAATCGGTTTCCATTTTCAAAAAATGCAATTTCAATTTTCGACTATTGTCAACGACATAAAATCAAAATGTATTCCTCATCTCATTCTATTGCGACCATGCTTTATATCGCGAAAAGAGTGGTTGACGAAAAAGAGTTACGTTCGATTATTGAAGATTTATTAGATACCATTTCGATAATTGCCGTAACCGAATCTATTTTGAAAAAAAGCCTCAAATCCAGCCACAAAGATTTTGAAGATGCTATTCAAATCACGGCGGCACAATCAATAAACACAATGGATTGCATAATAACTAGAGATTTGAAAGATTTTAAATATTCAGAAATCAACGTATTCACTCCAGATGAATTTTTAAATAAACTTTAAATACATGAATTATTTTTCGTCTAATTTTAAATTGGGAATTCTCGGCGGCGGACAACTCGGCAAAATGCTGTTATCCGACACTCGAAAATTCGATATTCAAACTTATGTTCTTGATCCAAGTGATGAAGCACCTTGCAAAATCGCTTGCAATAAATTCTTTCAAGGAGATTTAATGGACTTTCAAACTGTTTATGATTTCGGTAAACAAGTCGATGTTCTAACTTTCGAAATAGAATTAGTCAACCTTGACGCTTTAGAAAAATTGGAAAATGAAGGTTTAAAAATATATCCTTCGCCAAAAACCTTGAAGCTCATTCAGAACAAAGGAATCCAAAAAGAGTTTTACATTCAAAATAATATTCCAACTTCAAAATTCGAAAAATATTCCAATTTAGTAAATCTAAAAACTGCAATCGTTAATCAACAATCTACAATCAAACTTCCTTTCGTATGGAAATGCACCGAATTTGGTTATGACGGAAATGGCGTGAAAATCATCCGAAGCCTTGAAGATGTTGAGAATTTACCCAACGTAGAATGTATCGCAGAAGAAATGGTCGAATTCAAAAATGAATTAGCTGTTATTGTTTGCCGAAGTCCTTCTGGCGAAATCAAAACGTATCCGGTTGTCGAAATGGAATTCCATCCCGAAGCCAACCAAGTAGAATATGTAATTTGCCCAGCAAGAATTGACGATAAAGTAGCCTTAAAAGCAAGAGAAATAGCCCTTGACGTTTCCGAAAAATTCAACCATGTTGGTCTTTTGGCTGTCGAAATGTTCCAAACTTACGACGACGAAATCTTGGTAAACGAAGTCGCTCCTCGCCCACACAATTCAGGTCATTATTCTATCGAAGCCAGTTATACGTCGCAATTCGAAAATCATTTGCGTGCCATTTTGGACTTACCTCTAGGAAATACCGCCAGCAAAGTCGCCGGAATTATGGTGAATTTAGTTGGCGAAGAAGGTTTTTCTGGCGATGTTATTTACGAAAAAATTGAAAAAATCATATCTTGGAATGGCGTTACACCACACATTTACGGAAAAAAACAAACGCGTCCTTTCCGAAAAATGGGTCATGTAACCATCGTGAACGAAGACATCAACGAAGCCAGACGAATTGCCGAAGATGTCAAGAATACAATTAGAGTAATTTCATAAATTAAAAGATTGAAAAATTAAAAGATTAAAAAATTGGTTTCTTACAAAAATAAAATTCCAACTAAATCTTTGAATTCTTAAATCTTTAAATCTTTAAATAAAAAAATAATGAAAGTAGCCGTAATAATGGGAAGCATATCTGATATGCCCGTAATGCAAGAAGCCATTGACATCCTAAAAGGTTTTGATATAGAAATAGAAGTCGATATTGTTTCAGCTCACAGAACACCCGAAAAACTTTTCGATTTCAGTCAAAACGCCCACACACGTGGCATTTCGGTGGTAATCGCTGGTGCTGGCGGAGCTGCTCACTTACCCGGAATGGTCGCCTCGATGTCGCCGTTACCCGTAATTGGTGTTCCAATAAAATCAAGCAATTCAATAGACGGTTGGGATTCGGTTTTGTCAATTTTACAAATGCCAGGCGGTGTTCCCGTAGCAACTGTTGCCCTAAACGGAGCAAAAAACGCAGGAATTCTAGCCGCTCAAATTATCGGAAGTAGCAACAAAAGCGTTTTGGATAAAATCATAGCCTACAAAACCGGACTGAAAGAAACCGTACTAACAGCTTCAAAAAGCATAAAAAAATAAAGACTTCTCACGAAGATACACCAAGTAAAAATGAAGATACGCCAAGAATCTTTTGACTTACTTTACCATAACCTTTGTGAGTCTTTGTGTTCCCTTTGTGAATCTTGGCAAAATAAATTTTAAAAAACTAAATGAGTATCTTAACACACCATTTCAATACAAAATACAACACAGCTCCTTTTTCGAAAATCAAAAACGAAGACTATCTTCCTGCTTTCATAAAAGGAATCGAATTGGCGAAATCCGAAATTGATGGAATTGTAAACAATCCCATTCAACCTACTTTCGAAAATACGATTGAAGCTTTGGATTTCAGCGGCGATATTTTAGATCGAATTTCAAGTATATTTTTCAACTTGAATTCGGCAGAAACAAGTGACGAAATGCAAAAAATCGCACAAGAAGTTTCGCCTTTATTATCCGAATTTGGAAATGATATTCGTCTTAATCCTGAATTGTTCGCAAGAGTAAAAACAGTTTATGAGCAACGTGAAAAACTGAATTTAAATCCAGAACAAACCACGCTTTTAGACAAAAAATACAAAAGTTTTTCCAGAAACGGAGCTAATTTATCAGAAGATAAAAAGAATCAATTACGCGAAATCGACAAAGAATTATCCAAGTTAAGTTTGCAGTTTGGCGAAAATGTTTTGGCAGAAACGCATGCTTTCGAATTGCATATCACCAATGAAAATGATTTGGCTGGTTTACCTGAAGGAACTCGTGAAGCAGCGCATTCTTTGGCGAAAAGCCTAGAAAAAGAAGGCTGGATTTTCACTTTGGATCATCCAAGTTATATTCCGTTTGTGACTTATGCCGATAATCGTGAATTGCGTAAGAAAATGGCAATTGCTTTTGGCGCAAGATCTTTTCAAAACAACGAATTCGACAATCAAGAAATCGTTTTGAAAATTGCAAAATTACGTTTCGACAGAGCGCAAGTTTTGGGTTATAAAACGCATTCGCATTTTGTTCTCGAAGAACGAATGGCAGAAAATCCAGAAAAAGTAATTTCGTTTTCGAATGATTTATTGGCCAAAGCAAAACCTGCAGCCCAAAAAGAATTTGCACAATTAGCGGCTTTTGCCAAAGAATTGGACGGAATCGAGCAACTTGAAAAATGGGATGGCGCTTACTATTCCGAAAAATTGAAACAACAATTATTCAGTTTGGATGATGAAATATTGAAACCTTATTTTCAATTGGAGAAAGTTTTGGACGGCGCTTTCACAATTGCACAAAAACTATACGGAATCACATTCGAAGAGAATTTCGAAATTGACAAATACCACGAAGATGTAAAAACATTCGAAGTAAAAGACGAGAACAACGAATTAGTAGCCGTTTTCTACGCTGATTTCTTCCCGAGAAAAGGGAAACGAAACGGAGCTTGGATGACGTCTTTCAAATCGCAATATGTAAAAAAAGGAATCAACGAAAGACCGCATATTTCGAACGTTTGTAATTTTACAAAACCAACAGAAACAAAACCATCACTTTTGACATTCAACGAAGTGACCACTTTATTTCACGAATTTGGTCACGCTTTACACGGAATGTTAGCTAATACAACGTATCCAAGTTTATCCGGAACATCGGTTTATTGGGACTTTGTAGAATTACCAAGTCAGATTATGGAAAACTGGGCCTACGAACCGGAAGCCTTGGCTTTGTTCGCTTATCATTATGAAACTGGCGAAATAATTCCAATGGAATTAGTCCACAAAATCAAAGAAAGCGCGAGTTTTCAAGAAGGAATCGCAACCATGCGCCAATTGAGTTTTGGATTGCTAGATATGGGTTGGCACGGACAAGATCCTTCAAATATTACGGATATTAAAGCTTTCGAAACCGAGCAATTTGCAGCGACACAATTATACCCTGACGTGAAAGAAAATGCGATGAGTACTGCTTTCTCCCACATTTTTCAAGGCGGATATTCGTCTGGATATTACAGTTACAAATGGGCGGAAGTGCTAGATGCAGATGCTTTCGAATATTTTCAAGAAAAGGGAATTTTCAATAAAGAAGTAGCGACAAAATTCAAGGAAAATGTACTTTCAAAAGGCGGAACTGAACATCCGATGTTATTGTACAAGCGCTTTAGAGGACAAGAACCTCAACCAGACGCTTTGTTAAAAAGAGCTGGATTGATATAATTTAAATCCTAATTATATAGAAACCGAAGTAGAAACGCTTCGGTTTTTTATTGGATAATAATCATCAACCACCAAATAATCGGAATGCTTTCGACCCAAAAAGAAGTGTAATATTTGGAGCGTTTTTCATTGGCAAAAAGCAGAAACAAAGCAATAACACTAACCAAAATCAAATTCACAATGAGCTGTTTTTGATCGAAATTAGTTTTCAAAAATTCCAAAAAGTAAAACGGAATCAAAAGCAGTAATCCAAGGATTTTGGTTCGCTTAACTCCTATTTGCTGCGGAACGGTTTGTAAATGCGGATCGTCATTCGCCAAATCGATAATTTCAAAAATGAGAATCAAGGTGAAAATCAACAGGAATCGCTGCACAGATTTAAGATAAAAATCGGAAGTAATTGCGATTTCGGCATTCAAAATGGGTAAAACTAATGTTACTCCAACCCAACATAAAGCCACAATATAAATTTTTACGCCAGCCCAATTCCTAGCATTTCTCCGATTAGGAAAAAACGGAAGCGTGTATAATAAAGTCAATGCCAAAAAAGCCACCGATATAATTTGCGTAATTCGTTGCAACTGAAAAAAGAAATATCCAACAGCGAAAAATGAAAGCAAACTAAATAGAATAATTGATTTGAGACTGTTTCGCATTTGCGGTTTTTTGGTTCGAACCAAATTGTCATATTTTACAAAATTATAACCCACAATAGTTCCAAAAAAAGCAAAATAAGCAACCGCTTGATCCACGGGAATTTGGAACATATAATCCGTCATTCGCACCAATGCATATACGGACAAAGCCACATGAATACTGCTTTGAATGTAAAAATTTAATGCGCCTTTGAGAACCTTCATACAGCAAAAATAAGCAAGACTGTTAACAACACCTTGTTTTAGTTGAAAAATTCCTAAAAATCAATAGTTTCTAACCCAGTTTTTCTGAATATAAACTATAAATTTGCATTTCATAAAAAACAATACTTTCACCTCTATATGAAAACAGATGCTTTTGCTTTAAGACACATTGGGCCAAGAGAAAATGACCTTGAAATTATGTTAAAAAAAATTGGCGCCGACTCTTTGGACCAATTGATTTCTGAAACTATACCAAATGATATTCGCTTACAAGATCCACTAGATTTAGAGCCAGCAATGACCGAATATGAATATTCTAATCATATTTTAGAACTGGGAAATAAAAATAAAGTTTTCAAATCTTACATCGGTTTAGGATACAATCAGGCAATTGTTCCTGCAGCAATTCAAAGAAATATTTTCGAAAATCCGGGTTGGTACACGGCTTACACACCTTATCAAGCGGAAATTTCGCAAGGACGTTTAGAAGCTATTCTGAATTTTCAAACCATGGTTATCGAACTAAGCGGAATGGAAATCGCCAACGCTTCTTTGCTTGACGAAGGAACTGCAGCCGCCGAAGCAATGGCGTTATTATTCGACGTTCGTACGCGTGATCAAAAGAAAAGCAACATCAATAAATTCTTCGTTTCGGAAGAAATTTTGCCACAAACTTTATCGGTTTTGCAAACGCGTTCATCTCCAATTGGAGTAGAATTAGTAATTGGAAATCATGAAACTTTTGATTTTTCAACCGAATTTTATGGAGCAATCCTTCAATATCCTGGAAAATACGGACAAGTTCATGATTATGCTGATTTTATTGCCAAAGCAAAAAATAACGAAATAAAAGTTGCCGTTGCAGCCGATATTTTAAGTTTAACAAAACTAACTTCTCCCGGTGAAATGGGCGCAGCCGTTGTTCTTGGAACTACACAACGCTTCGGAATTCCGTTAGGTTATGGCGGACCTCACGCGGCTTATTTTGCTACAAAAGACGAATATAAAAGAAGTATGCCGGGAAGAATCATCGGTGTAACGGTTGATACGGACGGGAATCGTGCTTTGCGTTTGGCTTTGCAAACTCGTGAGCAACATATAAAACGCGATAAAGCGACTTCAAATATTTGTACTGCACAGGTTTTATTGTCGGTTATGGCAGGAATGTACGCGGTGTATCATGGTCCAAAAGGCTTGCAATATATTGCCAATAAACTCCATTCGTTGACCGCAACTTTGGCAAACGAATTAGAAAAAATAGGATTACAACAAACCAATACCGCTTTCTTTGACACAATTGTTGTTAAGGCTGATGCCAAAAAAGTAAAAGTAATTGCCGAACAAAACGAAATCAATTTCTATTATATCGATGACAATACCGTTTCGATTTCTTTGAATGAAACTACAAGTATTGCCGATTTGAATCAGATTGTTGCTGTTTTCGCTTCTGCAAATAATACGCAAGCAACTACAATTGAAACCGTTTCTGAAGTGAACCATTTTCCTTCTCATTTAGAAAGAACTTCGACGTTTTTACAACATGATGTTTTCAATAAATACCATTCGGAAACGGCGCTGATGCGTTATATAAAAATGCTCGAACGCAAGGATTTATCTTTGAATCATTCTATGATTTCTTTGGGTTCTTGCACCATGAAATTGAATGCTGCTTCAGAAATGTTGCCTTTAAGCAACGCTAATTGGAATAACATTCACCCATTTGCTCCATTAGATCAAGCGCAAGGATACCAAGAAATGTTGCGAAAACTAGAAAATCAATTGAACATTATTACTGGATTTGCAGGTACCACTTTGCAACCAAATTCTGGTGCTCAAGGAGAATATGCTGGATTGATGGTGATTCGTGCTTACCACCAATCGCGCGGTGACCATCATAGAAATATTGCTCTAATTCCTTCATCGGCACACGGAACAAATCCCGCTTCAGCCGCAATGGCAGGAATGAAAGTGATCGTTACCAAAACATTGGAAAACGGAAATATCGATGTGGAAGATTTACGTGAAAAAGCAATTCTACACGCAGCTGATTTATCGTGTTTGATGGTAACTTATCCTTCCACTCACGGTGTTTTCGAAAGTGCCATTAGAGAAATTACACAAATAATTCACGATAACGGCGGACAAGTTTATATGGACGGCGCCAATATGAATGCTCAAGTAGGTTTGACAAATCCAGCTACAATTGGCGCTGACGTTTGTCACCTAAATTTACATAAAACATTCGCCATTCCGCATGGTGGTGGAGGTCCTGGTGTTGGTCCAATTTGCGTTGCCAAACAATTAGTTCCGTTTTTACCTTCGAATCCTGTTATTGCAACAGGGGGAGAAAACGCCATCACAGCCATTTCTGCTGCTCCTTGGGGTTCTGCTTTAGTTTGCTTGATTTCTTACGGATATATTTCGATGTTGGGTGCTGAAGGTTTGACAGATGCTACCAAAAACGCTATTTTGAATGCCAATTATATCAAAGAAAAACTGAGAGGTCATTTCCATACTTTATATTCTGGAGAACAGGGACGCGCTGCTCACGAAATGATTTTGGATTGTCATCCGTTCAAGAAAAACGGAATTGAAGTTACCGATATTTCAAAACGATTAATGGATTATGGTTTCCATGCGCCAACGGTTTCATTTCCTGTTCATGATACAATGATGGTTGAACCAACAGAAAGCGAAAACTTAGAAGAATTAGACCGTTTTTGTGACGCTATGATTTCCATCAGAAAAGAAATTGACGCTTCTACAGTTGAAGATGCTAACAATGTTTTGAAAAATTCACCACATACTTTAGCGATGGTAACGGCCGATGTTTGGAATTTTCCTTACACAAGAGAACAAGCTGCTTTCCCGTTAGAATATATCTCCGAAAATAAATTCTGGCCATCTGTTCGTAGAGCAAATGACGCCTTTGGAGACAGAAATTTGGTTTGCAGTTGTGCTCCAATTGAAGCTTACCTATAATAAAAATTGGATTTACATTAAACCCCTTAAGATTTGCACTATTGAAGATTGATTTTTTTTTAATACTTCTTACCAATTACAAAATAGCCCCAGTTTTAACAAAGTAGCTACAAATACTTTTTGATGCAGGAAATTATTGAAAAAATCAGAAGAATATTTTGCAATTTGAATGAATTATTTCAACAAAAGGTCATAAGAAAATGTGTTGGTTCAAAGAAAGAAAATAAATAAACAATAGCAATTAAAAAAATAATTTTATAGAAAATTAAATTGTAGATTTTTTAGACTATTTTAAAAAATTACAGTTTTTATCTATAAATTAGCATACATTTTTTTAAAGAAATTCTAATGAAAATAAAAATATCAGGAGTTGGAAGTTATATTCCAGAATTATCAGTTGACAATACAGACTTTGGTAAACATGTTTTTTTAAATGAAGATGGCAGTCCATTTGGTTATCCAAACGATGTTGTAATAGAAAAATTCAAAAGCATAACTGGAATCCAAAAAAGGCGATATGCATCCGAAGATCAATGTTCTTCTGACTTGGCTTTTTTAGCATCTCAAAAAGCAATTGAAGATGCGAAAATCGACCCTGAAACCATAGACTACATTATTTTTGCACACAATTTTGGCGATGTAAAACATGGAACAACACAATCGGACATGATTCCAAGTTTAGCCACACGCGTCAAACATTTACTAAAAATAGAAAATCCAAAATGCATTGCTTACGATATCCTTTTTGGCTGTCCAGGCTGGATAGAAGGAGTGCTTCAAGCGAATGCCTATATTAAATCAGGCATGGCAAAACGTTGTTTAGTGATCGGTTCCGAAACATTATCGAGAGTTGTAGATCCACACGATCGTGATTCTATGATTTATTCTGACGGAGCAGGTGCAACAATCGTTGAAGCTTCTGACGATGAAACAGGAATGTTAGCCTACGAAAATGCAACTTATGCCATTGAAGAAGCTAAATATTTGTTTTTTGGAAAATCATACAATCCAGAGTTAACCGAAGATGTTCGCTACATAAAAATGTACGGACGTAAAATATATGAATTTGCTTTGAGCAAAGTTCCAGCAGCCATGAAAAGCTGTTTAGACAAAAGCGGATTAGGAATTGATGACGTCAAAAAAATCTTGATTCATCAAGCAAATGAAAAAATGGACGAGGCTATCATTCATCGTTTTTACCGTTTATATGGAAAATCCGTACCAAAAGACATTATGCCAATGAGTATACATGAACTTGGAAACAGTAGCGTAGCAACAGTTCCAACGCTTTTAGACTTATTGATTCAAGGTAAAATAGAAAACCAAGAAATTCAGAAAGGCGATGTTATTATTTTTGCATCTGTAGGTGCTGGAATGAACATAAATGCGTTTGTCTATAGATATTAATTTTATTTGAAGCTATTTCCCGCTATCCGTTTCAATCTTTTTTTCGGTAAAAAAACCTCAAAAAAGTATTTTCACTGCTATCGGGGCTAAAAAACCAACATGTACGAGAAAACATTTCCAAATAAGAGATTCAAACATACTTTAGAATTCCTGCAAAAACACATCTCAAAATCTGAAACTATTTTGGATTTAGGTGTTGACAATCCGTTTTCAAAAATAATGAAAGCCGAAGGTTTTCAAGTCAAAAATACCACTGGCGAAGATTTAGATACGAATCAAAACGTGCTTAATTCTGAAAAACAAGATGTGGTAACTGCTTTCGAAATTTTCGAACATTTACTCAATCCGTTTACAATTTTAGACAGCATAAAATCTGAGAAATTACTTATTTCTATTCCGTTACGATTATGGTTTTCCTCGGCTTATCGCAGTAAAACGGATATGTGGGACAGACATTATCACGAATTTGAAGATTGGCAACTAGACTGGCTTTTAGAGAAAACAGGTTGGAAAATTATAGATAGAACTAAATTTACGCATCCCGTCAAAAAAATTGGGTTCCGCCCTTTTCTCAGATTATTCACTCCTAGATATTATATTATTTACGCCGAAAAAGTAAAATAATGATTTTCTACATCGTCATTCCGGCTCATAACGAAGAAGCGTTTATTTCGTTGACTTTGCAATCCTTGATTTCGCAAACTGTTTTGCCCACAAAAATCGTCATTGTCAATGATAATTCTACGGATAAAACTGCCGAAATTGTTTTGGATTTCGCCAAAGAAAATCCTTTTATTACTTTAGTAAACAAGACTTCTAGCGCAATACATTTACCCGGAAGCAAAGTAATACAGGCTTTCCACAAAGGTTTTGAAACTTTAGATAATGAATATGACATCATCGTAAAACTTGATGCGGATTTGATTATGCCCAATAATTATTTCGAAAAAATTCAAACTATTTTCGAAAAGGATTCAAAATTAGGAATGGCTGGCGGATTTGCTTACATAGAAAAAAATGGGGATTGGATTCTTGAAAACCTAACCGATAAAGATCATATTCGTGGCGCTTTCAAAGCCTACCGAAAGGAATGTTTCGAACAAATAGGAAACCTGAAACCAGCAATGGGTTGGGACACGGTTGATGAATTGTTGTGCAAATTTTACGGTTGGAAAGTCGTAACCGATGATTCGTTAAAAGTAAAACATTTGAAACCAACAGGCGCTAACTATAATAAAACCGCCCGTTACAAACAAGGAGAAGCTTTTTACACATTGGGTTACGGATTTCTTATAACGGCAATTGCATCTGCAAAACTGGCGATGATGAAAAAGAAACCGTTACTTTTCATTGACTATATAAAGGGATTTTTGAAAGCAAAATCTTTAAAAACTCCATTATTGGTAACTCCGGAACAAGCGAAATTTATTCGGAATTATCGGTTCAAAAAAATGAAAGAGAAGCTTTTTTAAAGAAATACTCACAAGCCTTATTCAATAACTCGCTACTATTTTCGTAATTTAGCCGATATTTATAAAACTATGATGCTCGTTCGCTATTTATCCCAGATAGGAAGATACTTCTTGATGCTAAAAGAAATTTTTTCAAAACAGACAAAGTGGTCTGTGATGAAAAGTTTAATTTTCAAAGAAATTGACGATTTAATTTTTGGATCTTTAGGTATTGTAGCCTTTATTTCTTTCTTTGTTGGAGGTGTTGTTGCCATTCAAACTGCTCTAAACTTACAAAACCCATTAATTCCAAAATACATCATCGGATTTGCAACTCGTGAATCTGTAGTTTTAGAATTTGCTCCTACTTTTATTTCAATTGTAATGGCAGGAAAAATGGGGTCCTTCATTACTTCAAGCATTGGATCTATGAGGGTAACAGAACAAATTGACGCATTAGAGGTAATGGGTGTAAACTCTGTTAACTACCTCGTTTTTCCTAAACTTATGGCCATAATGCTTTATCCATTTGTAGTAGGTATAAGCATGTTTTTAGGTGTTTTTGGAGGTTATGTAGCCTCTGTATACGGTGGTTTTGGAAATAGTACTGACTTTATTGGAGGATTACAACAAGAGTTTATTCCTTTTCATATAACGTATGCCTTTTTAAAAACATTTATTTTCGGTTTGATATTAGCTACAATCCCGTCCTTTCATGGTTATTATATGAAAGGTGGTGCACTTGAAGTGGGAAGAGCTAGTACTGTAGCATTTGTATGGACATCGGTAACGATAATAACAGTAAATTATATTCTAACTCAATTACTTCTCACCTAATGATAGAAATACGAAATTTAGAGAAATCATTTGGAGACAATAAAATTCTTAAAGGTGTTTCAGCTGTTTTCGAAACGGGGAAAACAAATTTAATCATTGGACAGAGCGGATCTGGAAAAACTGTTTTATTAAAATCATTACTAGGAATTCATTCTCCAGAAGTTGGTACGATTTCATTTGATGGAAGAATATTTTCTGAACTTGATAGCAGTGAAAAAAGAGACCTTAGAACCGAAATCGGAATGCTTTTTCAGGGAAGTGCTTTATTTGATTCTATGACGGTTGCTGAAAACGTGGGCTTTCCGTTAAAAATGTTTACCAATGATTCTAACAGCAAAATTCAAAATCGTGTAGATTTTGTTCTAAAAAGAGTTAACCTTGTTGATGCACATAATAAATTACCTTCTCAAATTTCAGGCGGAATGCAAAAACGTGTTGCCATTGCACGTGCAATTGTAAATAATCCAAAATACTTATTTTGTGACGAACCAAATTCAGGATTGGACCCCAATACAGCTACATTAATCGATAATTTAATTAAGGAAATAACCGAAGAATACAACATTACAACCGTGATTAACACTCACGACATGAACTCGGTAATGGAAATTGGCGAAAAAATTATTTTTTTAAAAAATGGTCTTAAAGAATGGGAAGGCACAAAAGAAGAAATTTTTAGAACCGACAATCAAGCCATAGTTGATTTTGTATATTCCTCCAATTTATTCAAAAAAGTAAGAGAAGCCTATTTAAAAAGCTAATCTTACTTTATTAATACTTTACTAAGATAATTTTAATTGGGAAACAATTCCTTTTATTTCTTGTTCTTTACTTTTTGGATAAATCAACAAAACATTGTCTTTATCTACAATTATATAATCTTCGAGACCGTCTATAATCACTAGTTTATCTTTGGAAGTGCTTATGATATTGCTAGATGAATTATGCAGCAATACGGTAGCATTTACAACGGCGTTATCATTAGGATCTTTTGGCAGTTTTTCGTGTAAAGAACCCCAAGTACCAAGATCATTCCAATCGAATGTGGCTGGAAGTACGTATACATTTTTGGCTTTTTCCATCACAGCGTAATCTATAGAAACATTCTCTGCTAATTCGTAATTTGCCTCAATAAAAGCAGCTTCTTTTGGAGTATTATAAATTTCGAACCCTTTTAGAAACAAAGCATTCATTTGGGGTTGAAATCTTTCAAAAGCTTCGGTTATGGCTTTCACACTCCAAATAAAAATCCCACCATTCCACAAAAAATTACCGCTTTTAATAAATGATTTTGCCGTTTCATAATCTGGTTTTTCTCTAAACTGAGAAACTTTTTTTATTGAATTCGAATCGGTTTTATCATATTCAATATAACCAAAACCCGTGTTAGGAAAAGTAGGCTGAATTCCTAATGTCATTAGAGCATTTTCACTTGCGCAATAATCAAAACAATGTTGTAAATTTTCATTAAAAGCAGTTTCGTCTTCTATCCAATGATCGCTTGGTGCAACCACCATAACCGCATTTGGATTTTGTTTTTGAATTTTTAACGAAGCATATAAAATACAAGGAGCTGTATTTCTCATAGCCGGTTCTAATAAAACCTGTTCTTGTTTTACCAATGGCAATTGTTCTAAAACAATCGAATTGTATTTCTCATTAGTCAAAATCAAGATATTTTCAACCGGAATTAATTTTGATAATCTACTGAAGGTTTTTTGTATTAAGGTATCTCCTGCCCCCAACATATCGTGAAATTGTTTTGGAAAATCAGTGGTACTTACTGGCCAGAACCTAGATCCAACACCACCAGCCATAATAATTGCGTAATAATTTTTATTCATTTTGTATGTCTTTATGAAATCCAAAGCAATTTCAAATTAGATTTTATTAATATTAACTTGGCAACAATTCGACCTCAGCATTTGGACTAAAAAGATAGGTCCTTCCGGAACTTAATTCAGTACATTCGTAGCGTTTAGTTCGTAATGCTCCTTTCTTAAAAATCTTTCCGTTGTGAATTCTGAAAACACTACCGTAAGGAACTTCAAAGATATAGTTTTTATCGTTTTGAGCATCAAATTGTTTCAATGCTAACGACAATATAGCATCTGTATCACTACTTGCAGAAGGATTTTTGAAATGTCGCGCCAATAATGGTAATAAATGATTCGGAAATATTTCAGGACGAATAAACGGAATCATTAACCGCTGAAAGCAATACTTCCATTCACTTCCGTGGGGTTTTATATTCCTTCCAAACTTTTCGAAAGCGACTAAATGTGCAATTTCATGAACTAAAGTAATTAAAAACTTGTATTTATTAAGACTCGAATTAACCGTTATTTCATGTTTTCCACTCATTCCCTTTCTATAATCGCCATGCCGAGTGACACGTTCATTCACAATTTTAAGATGCACTTGATTGACAACAATCAGTTCAAATACTGGTTTAATAGCGTGTTCAGGCAAATATTTCGATAAAGTTTCACTCAAAATAATTAAGGATTTGTAGATGAAACCTGCAATACTTTTCCGTTGTAATATTTATTAGCAGTTAAAGCAAAATTAAAAATATAATTAGCCATTTCATTTGCTGTAATGGGTGCTTCATATCCGGGGAAAGCTTCTTCTAACATTTCGGTTTGAACAGCGCCTAGAGCTAAAACATTGAACGAAATCCCTCTTTCTTTATATTCTTCAGCCAATAATTCGGATAGCGTAATTACTGCCCCTTTACTAGAGCTATAGGCCGAAAGTCCTGCGAATTTGAGACTCCCTTGGATACCCCCCATCGAACTTATGGTGACCACGTGACTCCCTTTTTGCAAATAAGGCAAGCAGATACGAGTTAAATTAGCTACACCAAAAACATTGACTTTAAAGATATTTTCAAAATCAGTTTGAGAAGTTTCAGAGAAAGGTTTTAACAATAATCTACCTGCGTTATGCAATATTATATCTACATTTTTCCAGGAATGGGAAAGGAAGTTTGCTACTTTCTGCATTTCTATTTCATCGGACAAATCAACCGGAAGACAAGTGATATTTTCATTTTTGATCAATTCTTGAGGGATTTTTCTAGAAATTGCCAATACATTGTGACCAGCATTGGCAAACTGCAATGCCAATTCATAACCAATTCCTCTAGAAGTTCCTGTAATTATAATGTTTTTCATGTAGCGAAATTAAGCAAAAACTTTAAAAAAAGCGATTGTTAATAATTTTTAGTAATTTTAAGCGTTTAATTGAAGCCTACTAAATTCAAAAAAAATGAATTCGATTCTTTCCTCTGACAAAAAAAAATCAATACTACTTTCCCTACTTTTATATGGAACAATGTTGCTAATTTTATTCTTCATCCGCTTTTGGCCTCCAGCAAATTTGGCCGAATTAACAGGAGGCGGTGGCGGAGGTGTTACAGTAAATTTTGGAGACAGTGATTTAGGATCAGGAGCCAATTATAAAAGCGAGGTTTTGAATGTAAAAAATCAAGCCAAACAAGTACCTACAAAAGCAACTCCGGATGAAGCTATTTTGACTCAAGAAAACGCGACTGAAGAAACTGCGGTACTACCCAAGAAAGAAAAACCATTAAAACCCTCACCTATTTTAAAGGAATCAGTTAATCTCGTTATGGCAAAGCCAAAGGTTTCTAATACTACCAACGAAGCTTTGTCTAGTATATTAAAAGGATCCAACAAAGGCGGAGATGGCGATGATAAAACAGCCGGAAACAAAGGGAAATCAAACGGAAGTTTGAGCTCTAACGGTTATTATGGTACTGGAGGTTCTGGAGGAGGAACAGGCGGCGGAAATGGAAATGGAAACGGAATAGGAAATGGAAGTGGTTATGGCTCAGGAAGTGGCGGCGGAACTGGCGGCGGTTCAGGTTATTCATTAGGTAACCGAAAAGCAACATCAAAACCAGCTCCAAAATATACTTGTAATGAAACAGGAAAAGTTGTTGTAGAAGTTTCTGTAGATAGAAATGGAAGAACCACTAATGCCATTGCAGGAATAAAAGGAACTACAAATACTTCAAAATGCTTGTTAGATCAAGCTACGATTGCTGCGATGAATACGCGATGGGACGCCAGCAGCGATGCACCAGAAAAACAAGTTGGTAAGATTGTTTATAATTTCAATTTAAATTAAAAAATTGGGACACAGATAAAACTGATTTTTGGGGGCAGTCTAAATTCGAGGCATTTTCTGTTTAAAATTTACAACTTCTCTTGTTAAGTGATTTCTCCTTCGTCGAAATGACAAAAAAAAGAAACAAATTTATTTATTTTGGGCTTGTGGCAATTACAAATTTCAAATTGTTCTTCACTCCTATTTGTAAAACATCAACTAAATCTTGAACTTGTAAATTGAATGGAATTCGAACAATAACGGTTTGATCTTTCTGAGCATTCATTTTAGACATTAAAGTCATTTCTAGCGCTTCAAAAGTAACGGGTTGCTTGTCGATGTAGAATTTTTTGTCTTCGGTAACCGACAAACTAATGTATTGTTTATTCGTTTTTTCGTTAGATTTTGCTTTTGGCAATGTCATTTTAATAACATTTGGATTGGCCAAAGTAGATATAATCAGGAAAAACAACAACAAGAAAAACATGATATCACTCAAGGATGACGTCGCTATCTCAGCATGGAATCTTCTTTTTCGTTTTATTGACATTTTTATACTTTTTGAATAATATTTACAAACTCCAATATCTGTTTCTGAATCTTTAGAGCAAAACTATCAATCTTTCCGTTTAATAAATGGTAAGCACTATAAGCAATAATACCCACTAATAATCCGGAACCACTACTTATCATTTTCTCGTATAAACCTCCGGAGATATTACCAATACTGATATTTTCAGTTACCGAAATACTATAAAATATTTTTATAACTCCCGAAATTGTCCCAATAAATCCCAATGTTGGTGCAATTCCTGCAATAAGACCTAGTTTTCCTAAATTCTTTTCCATTTCTCCAATTTCTATATCGGCAGCGCGATCCATGTTCGATTCAATTTCGATAATAGGTCTGCCAATAATAAGAATTCCTTCTTTTATAATATTTCCAGAAGCCGTATTGCTTCTTTCGGCTATAGAACGTGCCAATTCTAAATTACCTGAATTTAGATTATCCCTTACGTCTTTCATCAAATGACTTTCGATTTTTGATGCTTTATGAATGTATAAATAGCGTTCAATAATTATGTAAAAAGTATAAAACAATAATATTGAAATCGGTATTAAGAAAAAACCTCCTTTAAAAATAAATTCTAAAACAGAAATATCTGTATTTGGAGCTATTTTTTGTATCACTACGCTTGAAGCAGCATTTGCAATGGTATCGGCCTGTAATTGTATTAAACTAAACATATATTATTATTTTACTCATTAATTCTAAAAATTATTTCAATTTTGCAATCAAAGATACTTTTCGATGTACTATTAAACTAAAAAAATCGAAAAATATTTTAAACAACTCCTATTTTAATATAAAATGAACTATCAAGAAACGATAAACTGGCTATTCAATCAACTCCCGATGTATCATTTACAAGGTGCTTCAGCCTATAAAAAGGATTTAACTAATATTAAATTATTGATAAATCATCTCGAAAATCCCCAAAAAAAACTAAAATGCATTCATGTTGCTGGCACCAATGGCAAAGGATCTACCTCACACATGCTAGCATCAATCCTTCAAGAATCAGGCTATAAAGTTGGTTTATATACTTCGCCGCATTTAATAGATTTCAAGGAACGTATCAAAATAAATAGAATGGAAATTTCAGAAGACTTTGTATGCGATTTCATCAATACAAACAAAGTTTTTTTCGAAGCCAATGACATGAGTTTTTTCGAAATGACCGTCGGTTTAGCTTTCGATTATTTTGCCAAAGAAAAAGTTGACATTGCCATAATCGAAGTGGGATTGGGCGGAAGATTAGACGCCACAAACATAATCACTCCCCTAATATCTGTGATTACAAATATAGCTTTAGACCATACTCAATTTCTGGGAAACACGCTTGAAGCCATCGCTTTTGAAAAAGCAGGGATTATAAAACCAAATATTCCTGTTGTAATTGGTGAATATACTTCGGAAACTAAACCTGTTTTTATGGCCAAAGCCGCAGCAAATAATTCGAAAATATATTTCGCCGCCGACTTGATTTCAAACGAATATCAATCAGATTTAATTGGCGATTACCAAGTTCACAATAAGAAAACAGCCGTTGAAGCGATTGCTATATTAAACGGACAAAATGAATTTAAAGTTTCTGAAACCAATGTCGAAAATGGTCTATTGAATGTTATAAAAAATACCGGACTTCAAGGAAGATGGCAACAATTGGGTGTAAACCCAAAAATTATTTGCGATACGGCACATAACAAAAACGGACTGGAAATTGTGATGAAACAAATCCAAAAAGAGAAATTTGACACTTTACATATCGTTTTGGGTGTGGTAAATGACAAAGATTTAGAGGAAGTTTTGCCTTTATTTCCAAAAAAAGCTATTTATTATTTCTGTAAACCCAATATTCCTCGCGGTCTTGATGCGCAATTTTTAAAAGAAAAAGCTTCTGATTTCGGACTAAATGGCGAAGTATTCAATTCTGTTTCAGAATCTTATGTAAAAGCTTTGCAAAACGCTACAAAATCTGACTTTATCTATATTGGCGGAAGCACTTTTGTGGTTGCAGAAATTTTATAGATTTTTCTATGTTTTACTTGTGAATATGAAAAAGTGGTGTATATTTGCACTCGCAATCTCGCAAGAGATTGTAACCCGAAAGGGCGATTAGCTCAGCTGGTTCAGAGCACCTCGTTTACACCGAGGGGGTCGGGGGTTCGAACCCCTCATCGCCCACCATAAGGGACTTAACTAATTTTTTAGTTAAGTCCCTTTTATTTTTATCTCGTAACCCCTTGTTAACATTGGT
>CANCPC010000025.1 GCA_947379965.1 Flavobacteriaceae bacterium
TATCAAAATAGCCATGTATCTCAACTATTTTGTCTTTGCCATATTGCTAAACAGCGTGGGAATTGTGATATTAAAATCGCAAAAAAATTACGCGGTAAATGAATTACAAGCAAGTATATTAGAAGCCTTTAAAGATTTGCCTATAGCAATTGTTTCCTTTTTAATCGCTTCATTTTTACCAAGAATAGGATATAAAAAAGCAATGCTCATCGGATTGGGATTAGTAACTTTTGCATGTATAAGTATGTACTTTGGTAATTCCTTTAACGCTGCAAAACTACTTTTTGCAACTGTTGGTGTTTCTTTTGCACTAATAAAAGTATCTGTATATTCCCTTATTGGAACAATTACCCAAAATCAAAAAGAACATAACAGCCTTATGAGTAGTATTGAAGGAGTATTTATGATCGGAATTGCTTTGGCATATTTCTTATTTCCTGCCTTTAATTCAGATTCTAATCCGGATGCTTGGTTGAATGTATATTTATTTTTATCCCTAATATCAACTTTGTCTTTTAGCTTTTTGTTTTTTACAAAATCCGAATCTCTAACTCAAATTCCTGGTTTAGATTTAGCGGATGATTTTAAACAAATGTTTAAATTATTTGCCAAATTATTAACCATTATTTTTGTAATTAGTGCTTTTTTATTCGTCATGATTGAACAAGGAATAATGACGTGGCTACCCACTTTTAATGATAAGGTATTACATCTTTCTGAAAATATAAGCATTATGATGGCAAGTATTTTGGCAGTTTCATTAGCAGCAGGAAGACTTATTGCTGGTCAAATTACAAAAAAAATAGAATGGATTTGGGTACTCGTATTTTGTATCATTAGTGCCATGCTAATTGTAGTATTTGTTTTGCCAAAAACAGTTGGATTAAAAGTTGTCAATATCAAATCGTTAAGCGACATTCCGTTAATTGGGTTTGCATTTCCTCTTGTTGGATTGTTCATCGCTCCTATTTATCCGTTATTAAATTCGGTTATCCTTAGTGCTTTGCCAAAAAAACTTCACAGTTCAATGACAGGATTAATTGTTGTTTTTTCGGCACTTGGAGGAACTCTTGGTTCCCGAATAATCGGCTGGCTCTTTATGAATCAAGGACCAGAAAACGCCTTTTATTTTACATTGATACCTATGACATTGCTATTAATTTCATTCTTTATTTTAAAAAAATTAACGTCTAAAAATGAAATTTAAACTCAATATAGACAATACACTTTATCAACTATTAAATCAAGAAGATACCGATCTTGACAAAAGAATTACAATTGATGATAAAGGACCAAAATCTTTCATTTTAAAATCGTCCACAGAAGAAATTAAAATTGAAGGAACCTATTTCTTATCAAATTTATTACAAGAATTAGTTTTAGCTAAAGAGAATAATAAAGATTATATTGAAACTGAATCTGTATTTGAGCTTCCAGCAAACCGAATTTCGAATAGGATTCGGAATTATTTCTGGGACAGTTTAACGAGAACTTTAGACGAAAATGGATTGGAAAAATTATTGCTAGACACCAAATCAAAAACAGACAAACCTATCATTTATGTTCCATTTACAGATGATTTTGGCTTAAAATATTACGAAAAATTAGCACCGAAATTGAATCTAAAAGTGGTGCAATTACCCAAAATAATTACCCCGGAATATGTAAGCAGCATCAACGACGAGGGAGGAATTTTGGCTTTAGCCTTGAAGACAAAAGATCAAAATGTAGAAGGATTTCCATTTGTAGTTCCAGGAGCACGATTCAACGAAATGTACGGTTGGGACAGTTATTTTGAAAATATAGGTTTATTGATTGACGGAAAATTAGATCTTGCACAAAGTATGGTCGAAAATTTCGACTACCAAATTACGCATTACGGCAAAATCCTAAACGCCAATAGATCCTATTATCTTACCCGAACGCAACCGCCATTTTACTCGAGTATGATTCGCGAAGTTTTCGAAGCTATGCCTGTTAAAGACACAAAATGGTTGCGCGATAAACTAGAAATCTGCATCAAAGAATACGAAACCGTTTGGATGAAAATCGGAAAACGACTTACCGATAACGGCCTCAATCGCTATTTTGCTCAAGGAATTGGTTTGCCGCCAGAAACCGAAGCGGGACATTATGATGCTATTCTAAAACCATACGCCGAAGCAGCTAATTTGTCGATTCCGGAATATGAAAAGCTGTATTACCAAAGAAAAATTGAAAATAAAACGCTCGACGCTTATTTTGTTCACGATAGAAGCGTTCGCGAAAGCGGTCATGATACAAGCTACCGAATAGAAGGAATTAGTGCGGATTTGAATGTTGTTGAACTCAACGCCATGTTGTATAAATATGAAACTGATTTTGCGGAATTAATTGCTTCTTATTTTAATGATAATTTCGAATACAATTCTAAAATTTACAATCAAAAATATTGGGAAGAAAAAGCCAATAACCGACAAAAATTAATGAATCAATTCTTTTGGAATGAAAAGGAGAGTTGCTTTTTTGATTATAATTTTAAAACTCAAAAACAAAATATATTTCTATCAGCGACCAGTTTTTTCCCTCTTTGGGCAAATATAGCTACGCAAGAACAAGCCGATAAAATGATTGAAACATGTTTGCCAAAATTGATTTATTTAGGCGGAATTGCAGGTTGTTCCCAAGAAGCACTTTCGAATATTTCCGAAGGCCAGATGCAACGCCAATGGGATTTCCCAAATGGATGGGCACCACATCAAATGATTATTTGGCAAGGTTTAATCAATTATGGCTATCAAACAAAAGCCCAAGAATTAATTTACAGATGGCTATGGATGATTACCAAAAACGCTTCGGATTATAACGGAACTGTTCCCGAAAAATACGACGTTGTAATCGCAACACATAAAGTTTTTGCCGAATATGGGAATCAAGGTACTGATTTTGAATATATTAGCCGTGAAGGTTTTGGTTGGATGAACGCTTCTTTTCAACTAGGATTAACCATTTTGAACGACGAATTAAAAGCAAAATTAAATCAATTGGTTAACCCAAAAGACTTATTTAATTAATAAAATTAACAAGAAGCTTAAAATAATAAATTCCATTTCGAAGAAATTTGAAATGGAATTTATGTTTACTTTTGAGATTCAAAATCAATACTAATGGAAAGCAAAACAAGATGCAAATGGTGCGTGGGAATTGATATTTATGAGAAATATCATGATGAAGAATGGGGAGTTCCGGTTTATGATGACCAAAAATTATTTGAATTCCTGATTCTCGAAACTTTTCAGGCTGGGTTAAGTTGGATCACTATTCTGCGAAAAAGAGACAATTTCCGATTGGCTTTTGATAACTTTGATTATAAAAAAATTGCAAAATATCCCGAGGAAAAAATACAAGAATTAATGGTAGACTCAGGCATTATTCGCAATCAATTAAAAATTCGATCGGCTGTTTCAAATGCAACTGCTTTTATAAAAGTACAAGAAGAGTTTGGAAGTTTCAGTGACTATATTTGGAAATTTACAGATGGAAAACCATTAAATAATAAGCGACAAAACCTTAAAGAAGTTCCCGCCACTACTCCACTTTCTGATTCAATAAGCAAGGATTTAAAAAAACGTGGATTTAAATTTGTTGGTTCAACGGTAGTTTATGCTCACATGCAAGCTACAGGAATGGTCAACGATCACGTTGCAGATTGCTTTATTCAAGAGAAGTATTAGCTTTTAAAATTTTCATAAATTCATCTCTTTCAATTTCCCTACACCCCAAACTTTCAAGATGATTATTGTAAACTTGGCAATCCAGTAATTTATAATTCGTCTCTTTTAATTGATTAACCAAAGTTATAAAAGCTACTTTTGAAGCATTTGGAACTTTAGAAAACATACTTTCTCCACAAAAAACGGTTCCTAAATCAATGCCATACAAACCACCAACTAACACCTCATCTTGCCAAACTTCGACAGATTTTGCTTTTCCTAATTCGTTCAATCTGCAATAGGCTTCAATCATTTCATTCGTAATCCAGGTTCCGCTTTGACCGTTTCGTTTAATTTTTTGACAATTTAAAATTACCTCTCTAAAGTTTTTATTGAAGGTAACTTTGAAAATATTACGATTCAATATATTTCGCATACTTTTTGAAACCACTAATTCGTCAAAAAACAATACCATTCTAGGATTTGGCGACCACCAAAAAATAGGCTCTTTAGGATCAAACCAAGGAAAGATTCCACTGTAATAGGCCAGTAGTAATCGTTCTGGAGACAAATCACCACCAACAGCTAGGATACCATCAGCATCAGCCTCTGAAACAGGTGGAAAAAACAATTCTTTATTTAAAAAATACATAGTTTTCGAATAAAAGTATAAATCTTTACGTGTAAATTTGAAGAATCTAATCTACATTTTAAAATTCAATTTAAAAATATTCAATAAAATAATAAATCTATGATAACTAAACTTCTTACGCTTCTATTTTCTTCAGTTGTTTTAGTAGGAAATGCACAAACAATCGACTCACTTGAGACATTACAAAATCAGGATAAAATATCATATAAAAAATTTATTGCTCCAGCATTACTAATTACTGCAGGAACAGTACTCTTAAAAACAAATCTCAATTCGGATTTGCAAACAAATGCACAAAAGATTGTTGGCAATAACTTTCATACTCCTGTCGATAATTACATCCAATTTGCTCCGATAGCTCAAATCTATTCAGGAGAATATTTAGGTTTTAAACCCAAAAATGATTTGCTACATCAAACCATTAATATCATAATTGCAAATGCAATTATGGGAACTACAGTTTATGCTTTGAAAAATGGTGTAGGCAAAGAAAGACCGGATCACTCCGATAAACTCAGTTTTCCTTCAGGTCATACTGCAACAGGTTTTACAAATGCCACCCTACTTTTCTATGAATATAAAGATTCCGATTTTTGGTATGCAAGTAGTGGTTATTTATTTGCAACGGCAACTGGTGCACTCCGAATTGCAAATAACAAACATTATACTTCCGATGTTTTTGCTGGGGCAGGAATAGGATTAGCTACAGGGATTATTGTTTCCTATTGGAATCCTTTTAAATCGATGGCTTTAAGAAAAAACAAAAAAAAGTCAGCTTTTTTTTACCCCAAAATTGGAAATCAAATCGGATTTGGAGCACTTGTCAGACTTAATTAAACATGTAATAATTCATAAAAAAATGCCTCGTACGAGGCATTTTTAATATAACAACTTTGTCAAGTCAAGGTTTTAAGCTCCTAAAAGCATTATTTAAAAAACTATTTAATAGCTTCCACTTTGGCTTTAACGCTTTCAAGAGAACCTTCAAAAACTTGTGAATTTGATTTTCCTTTTTCAGAAGTTATTACTGTAGCTTTTGCTTTTCCATCATTATTGATGATTTCTACTTTAATAGTCTTTCCTTGAGTTACTTTTTTTGCACAACATGATTTTTTTACTTGTTTAGCAATAAATTTACCATTTTCATCATAATGAGATAGACACATTTCTTTTTCAGCAGGATCACATTTAAGACTGTCGCACATGGCTGCACATTGGTCTTTGGTCATTGTGGCACATTTAGACATATCACATTTACCCATCATTTCTCCTTCTGCACATGAAGATTTCATTTCCATGGTACATTTCATCACTTTAGCATCAGAAGCGCTTCCGTTTCCTAAAATTGGAGCAATAACTAAACCTATTAAACAGGTTAATTTAATCAAGATATTCATAGATGGTCCCGATGTATCTTTGAAAGGATCTCCAACAGTATCACCAGTTACAGCTGCTTTGTGAGCGTCAGAACCTTTGTAGGTCATTTCGCCATTAATCAAAACTCCAGCTTCGAAAGATTTTTTTGCATTATCCCAAGCACCACCAGCATTGTTTTGGAAAATAGCCCAAAGAACACCAGAAACGGTAACTCCAGCCATATATCCCCCTAACATTTCTGCGATTAATTGATTATTATCTGCATAAACTAATTTACCTAAAAGAACAATTGCAATTGGAAAACCAATAGTCAAAACTCCTGGTAACATCATTTCGCGTAAAGCGGCTTTGGTAGAAATATCAACACATTTTGCATATTCTGGTTTTCCGGTTCCTTCCATAATTCCTGGAATCTCCTTGAACTGACGACGCACTTCATATACCATATCCATAGCAGCTTTTCCAACAGAATTCATTGCTAATGCAGAGAAAACCACAGGTATCATTCCACCCACAAATAACATGGCTAGAACAGGTGCTTTAAAAATATTAATTCCATCAATACCTGTAAACGTAACATAAGCTGCGAACAAAGCTAATGAAGTTAATGCAGCGGAAGCAATTGCGAAGCCTTTTCCTGTTGCAGCAGTTGTGTTACCAACAGAATCTAAAATATCAGTTCTTGTACGAACTTCTTTTGGCAATTCACTCATTTCAGCTATTCCACCTGCGTTGTCAGATATTGGTCCGAAAGCATCAATTGCTAATTGCATGGCTGTTGTAGCCATCATTGCAGATGCAGCAAGTGCCACTCCGTAGAAACCTGCACAAGCATAAGAAGTCCAGATTGCACCAGCGAATAATAATACCGTTGGAAAAGTAGAAATCATTCCCGTTGCCAAACCAGCGATTACGTTTGTTCCAGCCCCTGTTGATGATTTTTGTACAATTGCCATAACTGGTTTTGTACCTAAACCGGTGTAATATTCAGTCACTGATGAGATAACAGCTCCAACTATTAATCCGATACATGTTGCACCGAAAACTCTCATTGAAGAAATTTCTTTTAAGCCTTCGCCAAAGAAACTCATTTTCATAGTTGGAGGTAACATATATTGAACTAAAAGATAACAAGCAATACCAGTTAAACCAATAGAAATCCAGTTTCCAATGTTTAATGCTTTTTGAACTTGTGCTTCCTTAGCATCATCATTCGCTATTTTCACGACCATTGTTCCAATAATAGAGAATAAAATTCCGAAACCAGCAATTGCCATTGGCAATAATATTGGCCCTATTCCTCCAAAAGCATCTTCAATTTTTCCACCCATATCCTTGATAACATAATTACCAAGAACCATAGCAGCGAGAACAGTTGCTACATAAGAACCAAATAAATCAGCACCCATTCCGGCAACATCACCTACGTTATCACCCACGTTATCGGCAATTGTAGCAGGATTTCTTGGGTCATCTTCTGGAATTCCAGCTTCAACTTTACCTACTAAATCCGCTCCCACATCGGCAGCTTTTGTATAAATTCCTCCACCAACACGAGCAAACAAAGCAATAGATTCAGCTCCAAGAGAGAATCCTGCTAATGTTTCAAGCACTTTGGTCATATCCTCAGTTGAAGTCCAAACTCCACCCATAAAAAAGTTGAAAAAGATAATAAAAAATCCTGTTAATCCTAGAACGGCAAGACCTGCAACACCTAATCCCATAACTGTTCCACCTCCAAAAGAAACTTTTAATGCTTGAGGCAAACTAGTCCGCGCGGCTTGGGTTGTTCTAACATTCGTTTTTGTTGCTATTTTCATTCCCATATTTCCAGCCAAAGCTGAGAAAAAGGCTCCAAAAACAAAGGCAACTACAATTAATAAATGAGTAGAAGTACCCGGTAAAAAGGTAATTCCTGCTAAAACGATACTTGCCAAAACGACAAAAACGGCTAACAACCTATATTCAGCTTTAAGAAATGCTAATGCTCCTTCGTAGATATATTCTGAAATTTCTTTCATCTTGCCATCTCCTGCATCTTGTTTTAAAACCCAGCTCCTTTTGATTGCCATAAAAGCTAATCCAATTAAAGCCATTACTATTGGCATGTAAATCATTATTGTATTCATAAATTAAAATATTTGGTAATAAAAGTACAAAATTAAGGTTGCAAACGTACAAAATTGAAACTAAAAAAGCAATGTCCAAATTAGAACATTGCTTTTTATATAAAAACAGTTTACATTAATTACTTTATACTAAATAACCCTTCTGGTTTATTAGGAATTTGTTCAAATCTTTCGGTACATTCTATAATAATATCATGAGCTTCTTTTAAGTCTCCCCAACCTCCAACATCTACAATTTTATTTTCAAGATCTTTATAAACAAGGAAAAAATGTTCAATTTCTTTAAGTAAATGAGGGTTAATGTCTGAAAGGTTTTCTAAAGAATTCCAAATAGGATCTGAAACAGGTACACAAATTATTTTTTCGTCTGGTCCTTTATCATCCGCCATGTGAAAAACCCCAATAGGTTTTACTTCTATTACACATCCCGGAAAAGTTGGTTCATTTATTAAAACCAAAACATCAAGTGGATCGCCATCTAAGGCCAATGTTTCTGGAATAAATCCATAATCTGCTGGATACATCATAGAGGAGAATAACATCCTGTCGAAACGCATTCTTTTTATTTCGAAATCATATTCATATTTATTTCTACTTCCTCTTGGAATTTCGATTAAAACATCGAAAGATTTTAATTTTTCTGCGGTCATTGTATAGGTCTTTTTTTCTTGCTTTTTAGATTGCAAAAATAAGCAAGAATCCGATATTACAATGCAAAATCTCTATTATCTCTGCTTTATATTTATTATTATACTAATTAATAATTTACTTTTCTATTCCTTTTATTCAAATAATGATGCCATAATAAAAATGTAGCCATAGAACGATAAGGCTCCCATTTTTTTGCATAAATTTCCATTTCATGTTTGTCGTGAATATCGAGTAATTCTTTTATTGTATTTACAACTGCAATATCACCAAGGGGAATTATATCGGGTGATTGAAGTGAAAACATCAAATACACATCAATGGTCCAATTCCCTATTCCTTTGATTTTTATTAAATCATCCCGAACTTGTTGCGGAGATTTGTTTGAAAGACTCAATAAGTCAATATCTTTATTTATTATCGAGAGGGATAATGCTTTTATATAAGACGTTTTTTGTCTACTTACGCCAAGATTTCTAAATCCTTCATCTTCCAATAAAAGTAGTGATTCGGGTTTGAAGTATTTTACATTTGCTTTTAATTTTAAAAAAGTGGCTTTCGCCGAATCAATTGAAACTTGCTGCTCCAAAATCAACAAAACCAAAGTCTCAAAACCTTGCGAACGGATAGGAATTAAAGGTAACCCATATTTTTCAATGATTGTATTAAAAATTGGCTCCTTTTTGATTAAATAGTCTACTGCTTGTTTCATCCTGATATATACTTGCCATATGGCAGTTTATTTATTCCATAAATAATAAAAACTGAAAGAATTAAACACAATAAAGTAGTCAAAGGTATAGACAAAATAGGGTTCAAAAAGCTAAATTCAATTCCTAATTTTGACAAAAAAAACAAAACCAAAACGTGTACTAAATATACACCATAGCTATATTTACTAATAAAATCAATACCCTTTAATGATTTGGAAAAAGTGGAATTTTTAAATACTAAAAAAACTCCAGTAGAAACCATCAAAGTATTTAGCGTCATATAACCATAAAAATATTGATTAAACTTTCCATCACGATTTGTTAAATAATAGGTTCCTGCAATTGTTATACAAACTCCTATAACAATTAATAAAATTGCAGCAATATTAACCACTGATTTACTGTATTTAAATGTTTTTACAGATAAATAGTATCCTAAAACTAAATACCCTATAAAATCAGAGAAATAGGACACGTCAATATCGGTGATATATCTTTCTAAAACTGGCTGATTCAATATTAAGGCAATTAACCAAATTATTAAAAAATATAAAATTTCTTTTTCCGAACAATTTTGAACCCATTTACTAATTATTGGAGTTATCAAATAGATTCCAATAATCATATAAATGTACCACAAATGGGGAGAGGTTCCTGATCGTAACAAATCTAATGACCATATTATAATTTCAGGAGTTGACATTTCTTGATTTGGCGAAATCTTTACATTATACGTAAAAACTATATAAACAATACTCCAAAATAAAAAAGGAAGTATAATTCTCAGGAATCGTTTTTTTATAAAGTCCCCGATTTCATATGATTTTGGCAATAATAAAACACCTGTTAACATTACGAAAATGGGAACACAAAAACGAACTGAGCTATCATAAAGGTTACCCGTCCACCAAACAAATTCAGAGACTTTACCGTATTGAATCAAAATTTGACCTGAAACATGTAATAAAATAACACTAATTGTGGCTAAAACTCGGAGGTTATTCGTCCAAATCAATTTATTTTCTTGTGTGTTTTTTTCCATTACAACATTTTCTATTAAGTCAGCAAATGTAAGAACTTTGAATCTTAAAAGTAAAATCCAAATGAACCTTTTAATGCAAAATTAGTAGAACCTGGTATATTTCTGTAATTACCTCTCCAACTACAATCAATTCTAAAAAACTTAAAAATATTGCCAATTCCCGCATTATATTCCCAATAAGGAGTGGTAGGTGCTTTGTAAATTAGACCAGAGGCGTTAATAGTTTTATTGTTATCAGAAACGGTTCCATAAACTGTTTTTATACCTATGATTTCTCTCCAATTAAACTTGCGAATTAAAGGTATTCTCGCAAAAAATCTTCCCTGAAAATTGTGATCCCATTGAAGCATAACATACTGATCTGCTACAAACTCATAATATTTTAGATTACTAAAAGATTTTTCAAGTGTAAAGACAGATTGATTTCCAGGAATAATACTCATCAATCCAAGGGGGATATTACCATATGTTTTTCCAATCTCCAATATCAGATTACTCCTTCCTAGAGGACCAATAATTAGGGGTTGCTTATAATATAATTGGAGTTTTTTATAATCAAAGTCACTCTTCATCATTCCTTTAAATCCCTGACTATAACCTATAAAAACACGGCTGAAAGGACTATCTGCATTATATCTTTCGACCGAAAATCCAATCGGTTTACGATTGGGTGTAAACTCTATTTGAGCATTAATTTCGGATTGATGTATTTTACTTTTTATAGTTGTTTGGGACAAATCAGCAAAATAATCTAAACTAAATATTGGCGAAGCAGATTCTAATGTTCGGTAGGTAAACCCAGTTCTAAAAGTCAGGTTCTTAAGAGGTTCTATTTCTAATTCAAAATTGGTTAAATTTACATTAGTTAATTTTCCGTTACTCCCCACGGTTAATAACCCTGAAGAACCAAAACCACGATTTAAAACATCATTTGAATTGGTCAAAGAAGCTCCTGCTTGTTCGATATCTTTTCGATTTCCAGCAGATATAATAAATCTGTTTTTTTTGTCGATCATCCATTTACCCGAAAAACCATATTTGATTTTTTGATCTCTTAAACCGTAGGCGGTATATCCTTGTAAACGCCAAGTATCATTAGTGCCAAAATAAGTTCTAGCTCCTACACGCAACCTTAATCCCTCAACATCATTATTCCCAATGGCCGAATAAATAGACCCAAAGTCAAGATTCCCGCTATGAAGATAACCACTATCAACTATAGTAACAAGATTAAATATGCTTTTAAACTTCTTGACCGTCTTTAATGTATCAAGCATTTTATATACACCTAATTCATCTTTACTTAAACTTTCATAACGGTTATTATGCCAATATTCCTCTGATTTGTTGTAGATCTTTTCATCATCATAATTCACTTGCTTTTTATAAAAGGAAGCTGGTTTTTCTATGTTGAATTGATGTTTTTGATAGAAAGTAGTTCGCTTGCCATAAATTCCTTTAGACAGATCACTTTTATTCAAAGCAAAATCAGACATCATATAATCCTTCGTCAAAAGAAAAACAGAATCATTGACAACATCAAATTCTTGTTCGATATAAATATCTTTTATCCAGTTAATGTTTGCACTTCGAGTGGCTGCCATATTGATTTTTTTAATAGCAAAAGTGGTGTCATTGACCCAAAAATCGCCTTTAAAAGTCAATTCGCTTTTCCTTCTTGGATAAAATAAAATATTATAACACCATTTTTTATCAATATATGCGCTGTCTTTGAGGATATAATTATAAGTGTCTATTCCTGTTTTTGATAGTGGACTGGTAAAACTTTTATCAAAAAAAGTAATGTGATTGTCATAAATATCAAAATCCGAATAGAGATCTTTAACGAAAGATAAAATTTGTTGATTACGACCAAAACCTGAATTCTTACTCGCTTTTAATACTTCTTTTGTTTTATTCAATTTGTTATCACCATAAAAATCGGACAAAGATTCGTTGATAAAAATTGGTAAGTATGTTTTTCCTGTAATTCTTGAAGTATCCAATTGCTTGAAGACAAACTCAACGCCTTTAAAAATTTTATTTTTCATAAAAGCACTATCAATAGTGTTCATGTCAAATTCTACTTTCTCATACTTTTCCATTTGATATTGGTCAAATAAATGTAATCCATTTTTTCGTTTTTTTTCCCAAATCTTTCTAAGAATATCAAGGGCTGGATTATTCTTTTTTGAGGTTTTACCTATATAAATTACTACTTCTTTTAGGGTTTCCATTTCCTTTAACTCTATTACAAAGTCATAATTCACAGCCTTATCTAATTGGATTTCTTTGTCTGAAAATCCTACGGAAGTAACAACAAGTACTTTAAAATTTTTGGAGGATTCTAAATAAAAACGACCGTCTTCATTTGATAAAATACCGATATTCGTACCTTTGAATACTATATTAGCAAAAGGAACTGGTTTTTTTGATTGATCTAAAACAATACCACTTACTTTCGTCTGGCCAAATAGGGAATTTGCAACGGTTACTAAAAAAACCAAGCCAAACCAGATACTCTTTCTCATAATCATAAAAAAACTTCATCAAATTTAAGTATTTGATGAAGTTCCAAATATAGTTAATTTCTGATAGTAGAAATTCTGTTTTTCTACTATTTCGAAAAGTTTAACACCTTATCTATTCATTACTTTTTTTACTGCTTTTATAACATCCCCTGAATTGGGTAACCATTCTTTAAGCAATTCTGGCGAATACGGTGCAGGAGCATCTGCAGTTGTGATACGTTGAATTGGAGCATCAAGAAAATCGAAAGCACGTTCTTGAACTAAGAAAGCAATTTCCGAAGAAATACTTGCAAAAGGCCAAGCTTCTTCAAGAATTACTAATCTATTTGTTTTGCGCACGGAAGTCAAAATCGCTTCATGATCCATAGGACGAACGGTTCTTAAATCGATAACTTCACATGAAATCCCTTCTTTGGCAAGTTCATCAGCAGCAATAAAAGCTTCTTTGATAATTTTACCGAATGAAACAATAGTAACATCCGTTCCTTCTCTTTTTACATCAGCAACTCCAATAGGAATGGTATATTCGCCATCAGGTACTTCTCCTTTATCTCCATACATTTGTTCAGATTCCATAAAAATTACTGGATCATTATCACGAATAGCTGATTTCAAAAGCCCTTTAGCATCATAAACATTCGATGGTACTACTACTTTAAGTCCAGGAGTATTGGCAAACCAATTTTCTAATGCTTGTGAGTGAGTTGCTCCTAATTGCCCTGCCGATGCAGTTGGCCCACGAAATACAATTGGCACATTAAACTGACCGCCTGTCATTTGACGCATTTTGGCAGCATTATTTATAATTTGATCAATTCCAACTAAACAGAAATTGAAAGTCATATATTCAACAATTGGTCTACAACCATTCATAGCCGAACCCACAGCAATTCCCGTAAAACCAAGTTCTGCAATAGGAGTGTCAATAACTCTTTTTTCTCCAAATTCAGCAAGCATTCCTTTTGATGCTTTATAAGCGCCATTATATTCTGCTACTTCCTCCCCCATTAAATATATAGACTCATCACGGCGCATTTCTTCGCTCATTGCTTCGCAAATAGCCTCTCTAAATTGTATTGTTCTCATATTATTTGTAGTATGTGTAATTTTTCGAATTGCAAAAATAAATATTTTAAATTACTAATCACCTAATTTATCTTAAATAAATTAGACTTAACCTACTTTACCTTGCAAGTATTGTTTTTGAATTCAAGAGAATAAGAAAATCAAAATTATTATTAAATATATTATGCGTGCATAGTATATTATTCAGTTTAAAATCCTAATTTTGTAGAACAAATTTTAGATATAAATTATATTATCATGAAAATCTTAGTCTGCATTAGTCATGTTCCTGATACTACTTCAAAAATTAATTTCACCGATGATGACTCTCAATTTGACTCAAATGGGGTTCAATTTGTGATCAATCCAAACGATGAATTTGGTTTAACAAGAGCTATTTGGTTTCAAGAACAACAGGCTGCTACTATAACGGTTGTAAGTGTAGGCGGTTCGGAAACAGAACCTACATTAAGAAAAGCATTAGCTATTGGCGCTAATGATGCCATTCGAGTAAACGCTAACCCAACGGATAGTTTTTTTGTTGCTAAACAACTTGCCGAAATAATAAAAAATGGGGCATATGATATAATTATTGCTGGAAAAGAATCATTAGATTATAATGGCGGAATGGTTCCAGGAATGATTGCTGGAATTTTAGGATATAATTTTCTAAACTCCTGTACGGCTATATCCGTAGAAGGTACAAATGTAAAAGCTGTCCGAGAAATTGATGGCGGAAAAGAAACCGTTTCAACAACTTTACCAATAATCATTGGTAGCCAAAAAGGATTGGTAGAGGAAAAAGATTTACGAATCCCAAATATGAGAGGAATTATGACAGCAAGAACTAAAACACTAACTATTGTAGAACCTATTACAGCTTCGATTCATACAAAAGCAGTGAAATTTGAAAAACCAGCGCCAAAATCTGCTGTAAAATTAGTTGCTGCCGATAATCTTGATGAGTTAATCAAATTATTACACAACGAAGCGAAAGTAATTTAAAAATTGAATTGTCGATTTTTGATTAACGATTTTTGATTGCAGATTGAAAAAAATCATAAATCTTTAGTCTAAATCTAAAATCGTTAATCTAAAATCTAAAATCATCATGTCAATACTAATATACGCTGAATCAGCTGAAGGAAAATTCCGAAAAGTAGCTTTAGAATTAGCTTCTTATGCAAAAAAAGTAGCCGAAAGTATCGGGACAACAGTAACAGCCGTAAGCATTAATACTGTTGATGTTTCGGAACTATCAAAATATGGAGTCAATAAAGTCTTGAAAGTAAAGAGTGATAAATTAGATAGTTTTTCAGCCAAAGCCTATGCCGATGTAATCAAACAAGCGGCTCAAAAAGAAAATGCCAAACTAATTTTACTTTCATCAACAACCGATAGTATTTATCTTTCGTCATTAGTAGCGGTTTCACTAGAAGCCGGATTTGCTTCGAATGTAGTAGGTTTACCAATAAGCACATCGCCATTTCAAGTACGAAGAAATTCTTTTTCTAATAAAGCTTTTAATATTACTGAAATAGCTACAGAAATAAAAATCCTTGGTTTAGCCAAAAACGCTTATGGCATTTTCGAAAGTGAAACTTCAATAACAGAGGAAGATTTTAACCCAACAATCGAAGAAAATGATTTCAGAATTAAAGTAGAATCTGTTGAGAAAGTGACTGGAAAAGTTTCTATTGCCGATGCAGATATCGTTGTTGCTGGAGGTCGCGGTTTAAAAGGCCCTGAAAACTGGGGACTTATCGAAGATTTAGCCTATGTTCTGGGTGCTGCAACCGCTTGCTCAAAACCTGTTTCTGATTTAGATTGGAGACCTCATTCTGAACACGTAGGTCAAACAGGAAAACCTGTAGCTGCCAGTTTATATATTGCCATCGGAATTTCGGGAGCTATTCAGCACATTGCAGGAATAAATTCTTCGAAAGTAAAATTGGTCATCAATACAGATCCTGAAGCACCTTTCTTTAAAGTTGCCGATTATGGAGTTGTAGGTGATGCTTTTGATATCGTACCAAGATTAACCGAAAAAATCAAAGCTTTTAAGGCGCAGCAATAATATATTTTTTAATTCAATATTGTGAACTATATAATTCTAAATTATGTAGTTCATTTTTTTTATTTAAGGTTTCTTGAAGCAAAAAGTTTTTGTTACTTTGCAAGTAATTAAAAAATATACATTATTCTAATTTAGATTCAGAAATATGCAATCTAAAATCAGCAATCTAAAATTTTGAAATGAGCTTAGTTAAATTATCTATAAAAGGAATTTCATACAGTCAAACTCAAAACGGAGCCTACGCTTTAATTTTGAATGAGGTTGACGGAGAAAGAAAGTTACCTATTGTCATTGGTGCTTTCGAAGCTCAATCTATTGCGATTGCTTTGGAAAAAGAAATAAAACCACCGCGTCCTTTGACGCATGATTTATTCAAAAATTTTGCCGATCGATTTGATATTGTCGTAAAACAAGTTATTATTCATAAACTTGTTGATGGCGTTTTTTATTCTAGTATCATTTGCGAAAGAGATAAAATAGAAGAAATTATAGACGCTAGAACTTCTGATGCAATTGCGTTAGCATTGCGATTTAATGCTCCAATTTTTACCTATAAAAATATCCTAGACAAAGCTGGAATCTATTTGAAAAACAATCCTTTGGATCCCGATAAAGATTCTCAAGAAATAGACGACATTCTTTCGAACCCTGAAACTTTTAGTCAAGAAGAGAGCAATCAATCTGGAGGAACTTATTCAAACCATAGTTTGTCAGAATTAAACGAATTATTAGATACCGCTGTTGAACAGGAAGATTATGAAAAAGCGGCTAAAATAAGAGATGAAATTTCGAAAAGATAATTTTCATATTTCATAAAATTATGAATTTAGATTAACGAATATTGAAGTTTAACCAAATAAACTTTGAACATCAAATTTTAAACTTTTGAACCAAGAATGAAACAATACTTAGACTTAGTACAACACGTTTTAGAAAACGGAAATCAAAAAGGAGATCGAACAGGAACAGGAACAAAAAGTGTTTTTGGATACCAAATGCGATTTGATTTAAGCGAGGGTTTTCCTATGGTTACCACTAAAAAGTTACATCTAAAATCGATTATATATGAACTGCTTTGGTTCTTGAAAGGGGATACAAATATTAAATATCTTCAAGAGAACGGGGTTAAAATTTGGGATGCTTGGGCAGATGAAAACGGAAATCTAGGACCGGTTTATGGCCATCAATGGCGTAACTGGAACAGTGAAGAAATAGACCAAATTGCAGAACTCATAAAAGAATTAAAAACGAATCCAAATAGTCGAAGAATGCTTGTCTCGGCATGGAATCCTTCCGTTTTACCCGATAATTCAAAGTCATTTTCAGTGAATGTAGCTAATAATAAAGCCGCGTTACCGCCATGTCATGCTTTTTTTCAATTCTATGTAGCCGACGGAAAATTGTCTTGTCAGTTATACCAACGAAGCGCTGATGTTTTCCTTGGTGTCCCTTTTAATATTGCTTCTTATGCATTATTTACCATGATGATTGCCCAGGTTTGCGACATAGGTGTTGGAGAATTTATACACACTTTTGGCGACGCACACATTTACAACAATCACTTTGAACAGCTTGAATTGCAATTAACAAGAGAACCTAAATCATTACCAAAAATGATTTTGAATCCTAACATAAAAAATATTTTCGATTTTACTTTTGAAGATTTCACTCTCGAAGGTTATGACCCTCACCCTCTTATAAAAGGAAGTGTTGCCGTTTAAATTTATGAATTATTTTATCAAAATAGTAACTAACAAAAAAAAGTATGCCAACACCTGCATCTGAATGTTTATATTGCCAAAAAAACGAAAACTTAGATCGTTTAATGATTAAAATCTGTGACTTAGAAGTTTCCCAACTTTTCTTATTCAAAGAACAATCTCATTTAGGTCGATGTAATGTAGTTTATAAAGATCATAGCATAGAGTTTCACGAATTGAGCGACGAAGATCGAAATGCTTTTATGAATGATGTGGCAAAAGTGGCAAAAGCAATCTCAAAAGCATTTAATCCAACAAAAATAAATTATGGAGCTTATGCAGATACAATATCACATATTCATATACATGTAGTCCCTAAATATATTGACGGTTTTGGTTTTGGAGGCATTTTTGAGATGAATCCACAAAAAAATTATCTTTCTGATACTGAAAACTTTAATGTAATCGAAAAAATAAAATCGGTACTATAACTCAATCTTATTTTGGTTTAAGTTTAAAAAAATCCGCTTTTTATAGTGCCCTAAAAATTAAGACACTATTTCAGCGGATTTTACTTTTAGTTTAAACAGTTAAAACACCGTTTTCAGTTCCTGCATAATCATTCCATTTGAAAGAATCTGATTCAGGCTCGTTTATAAAAGCACCATCAATTACATATTTAAACTCATAGGAAGTATCTTTTGGCAATTCGAAAGCACCTTTAAAAGTTCCATTTTTTAATTTTGATAATTCTCCTTCTGAAGGATTCCAATTATTGAAGTCTCCAACAACCGAAGCAAGGTTTGCTTCTTTAGCTACTACAGAAAATGTAACTTTACAAACCGGTTTTGTTTTTATAAATTGTTTTTTAATTGACATAACTATTTCATTTTTAGAATTATGAGACAAAGTAAATGAATATTATTGAACATTCAAGATTCAAAATGAAGATTTAGGAGTATGCTAAAAAGTTCCTTAAAATTTAAGGGTTTTCTTAATTTGTTACTGTGAAAAAAATAAATATAAAAACAGAAAACGTTTTCATATTAAATTATCAAGAATCATAATAGGGCCTATTAAAAATAATTTTACCTTTATAATCTAATTTTTTCACTATGGATAAGGACCTATATGAGCAATATGAATATGCTCGAAAGAGATTAAATCAGAAAAAAAACCTCTATTTTCATTTTGTATTATTCTTATTAGGAAGCATATTTTTATTTCTCTCCAATCATTTCAAGGTGTTCGGAAAAGAAACCAATTGGTCATTTTGGATTATTACAACCTGGACCTTTTCATTTATTATACATTTTATTAAGGTTTTTATCACTGATCGTTTTATGAATAAAAACTGGGAAAAAGAGCAAATAGAAAGACTTGTTAAAAAGCAGAAACGGAAAATAAGCCAATTAAAATCGCTAATAGAAGACGATTCCACCCATAAACCTATATAGAAATGATTATTTTGATTGCGGCAGTTGCCGAAAACTTTGCACTGGGAAAAAACAATGATTTACTCTGGCATTTGCCTAATGATTTCAAGCGCTTCAAAGAAATTACATCAGGTCATTATATTATTATGGGGAGAAAAACCTTTGAAAGTTTCCCAAAACCGCTACCAAACAGAACACACATTATAATATCAAGACAAAAAGAATATAAAAAAGAAGGTTGCATTGTTGTAGAAAATTTACAAAAAGCTATTGGCGCATGTCCGAAAGACGAAAACATATTTGTAATTGGAGGGGGAGAAATTTACTCACAATCCATTCAATTAGCAGATCAACTTGATATAACTCGCGTTCATCATTCTTTTGACGCAGATGTATATTTTCCTGAAATCAATATGAATATTTGGGAATTAACTTCCGAAAAGTTCAACCCAAAAGATGAAAAACATCATTTTGATTATACCTTTCAAACTTACACAAGAAAAAAATAAAACCTATTATTCAAAAATCTACTTTACCTTTGTGTCAAATTTTAGAAAATGTCAAAAAATATTACTCCATACAAAGATTCCGCTTTAAGTAAGAAAGAACAAGTTGCCCAAATGTTTGATACCATTTCTGGAAATTACGACAACCTTAATCGAGTAATTTCTTTTGGTATAGACGTAAAATGGCGCAAAAAAGTATTGCAAATTGTATCTAAATCGAATCCTAAAACCATTCTAGATATTGCAACGGGAACGGGAGATTTAGCTATTTTGATGGCTCAAACTAAAGCAACTGAAATCATTGGTTTAGATATTTCGGCAGGAATGCTTGAAGTAGGGCAGCAAAAAATTAACGAAAAAAAGTTATCCAATACCATACAAATGGTTTTAGCCGATTCTGAAAACATGCCCTTTGATGACAACCATTTTGATGCTATAACTGTTGCTTTTGGAGTTCGGAATTTTGAAAATCTAGAAAAAGGATTGGCAGAAATACTAAGAGTTTTAAAACCGAATGGTGTTTTTGTAATTCTTGAAACTTCTATACCCGAAAAAACGCCTTACAAACAAGGCTATACTTTTTATAGTGAAAACATTTTACCAATCATTGGAAAATTATTTTCGAAAGACAATGTCGCTTACGGATATTTGTCTGAATCAGCAGCCGCATTTCCTTATGGAGAAGCATTGAACAATATTTTGAGAAAAATTGGGTTTATAGATGTAATTGCATTGCCTCAAACATTTGGCGTTGCAACAATTTATTCAGCTTCCAAAAAATAATATGAAAAAAATAATTGTTTTACTAATCTTCGCAATAGTACTAAAAGGAAACGCGCAAACTAAAGGGATATTTAGTAAAGATCCGATTATTAATTTAGAAAATTTTCAAAAACAAAGGCTCTATTTTGGATTTTATTTAGGATTCAATTCCTATGATTTCAAAGTAGTTTATAAAACACCTGTTCCTAATATTTCTATAAAAACTACAACGGGTTTCAATGTAGGTCTGGTAGCAGATTTAAAACTTCAAGAATATATAAATTTGCGTTTTGAACCCGGACTATATTATACATTACGAGATTTTTATTATCCCGAGAGTTATTTTACTAATCTAGGCATGACCCCAAATTCGAGTGATACGTTTAGGGAAGTAAATAGTACCTATATTCATTTTCCGTTATTACTAAAATTTTCATCCCTTAGAACAGGGAATATTCGTCCGTATTTATTAGGTGGTGCTTCGGCAACATTAAATTTATCGAGCAATGCAAAATCAGTAGACGACAATTTAGACCAACGATTTAGAGTAAAAGCATGGACAACTAATTATGAAATGGGGTTTGGAATTGACGTTTTTTCGGAATATTTTATATTCTCGCCTTCCATAAGAGGTGTTTTTGGCATTAATGATGAACTTATTCGCGATAAAGATCCCGATAGTCCTTGGACCAGTAATATTCAATCTCTGAAAAGTAGGGCTGTTTTTATCAACTTTACTTTTCATTAAAAAACTAACTTTAATTTCTCCTAAACTCGCTTAGAATAATTGCGGTGGCGGTGGCAACATTGAGACTTTCGGTTTTTTGAAGATTTCCAAAACGAGGAATTGTAAGTCTGTTTTTAACTAATCTTTCTAATTCTGTAGAGATTCCATTCGCTTCATTACCCATAATAATAATTCCTTCTTGTGGCAAAACTGATTTATAGATATTTTCTCCATCCATAAAAGTTCCGAAAACAGGTAATTTGGTTTCGCTTATAAAAATATTTAAATCGATATAATTAACATTTACTCTTGCGATAGAGCCCATAGTTGCCTGAACCACTTTTGGATTATAAATATCTACCGTTTCTTTAGAGCAAATTAATTGATCGATCCCAAACCAGTCGCACAAACGCATTATGGTTCCTAGATTTCCCGGATCACGAATAGAATCAAGGGCAATAATCAAACCGGATTCGATTATTTTTTTACTGATAGGAATTTTAAATAATGCCAAACACGTATTTGACGTTGACAATGCACTTATTTTTTTTAAATCACTTTCGTGGATTAGCGTTTTTTTAGCGTTCGAAACTTCGTCAAAATCATTTTGCGTGGTGTATAAATGAACCAGTTCAAAATTTGATTCTACCAATTCTTGAATTACCTTTATACCTTCAGCAAAAAATAATTGATTCGCAACCCGATATTTTTTTTGTTGCAAACTCGTTATAAGTTTTATTTGGTTTTTACTAACCATAAAATAATGTACTTTTGAATTAAATATTTCTGAACACTTGAAAAAGATTAGCACAAAAATAGCAACATTTATTCTAATAGGAGTAATAATCTCTGCATGTAATACTGTGAGACGAGTTCCAAAAGGGAAACAACTGCTTTCTAATAATGAAATTACAGTAAATAATAAACCTTTAAAAAACGAAATTATTACGAATCAATTGTATCAAAAACCAAATAGTGACATTCTAGGATATCGCCTTCGATTGAATTTATTTAATTTAGCAGCACCCAATCCAGATTCTACTTATCAAGCGAAATTTAAAAACAATCCTGGAAAATACGAACGTAAATCAAAATGGTTATCGGCAAAACAAGTCGATCGTCTTGGCAAATCTTTTTGGTATCATGGCATACATGATTTATTAAAAAAAACTGGTGAACCTCCTGTGATAGTTGACACTGCTAAAACAAACAAATCAATCGTACGCTTAAAATATTATTACTTTAACGATGGTTTTTTTAAAGTAAAAGCAAACTTTAAATTAGATAGTTTAAGCCCGAAGAAGGCAAAAATTAAATATATAGTTAGTACTGGAAATCCGTTTTTATTAGATAGTCTAAAAATAAATATTCATACACAATCATTAGATTCAATGTATCGGGCGAACCTAGCTGATTGCTTTTTGAAATCAGGAAAACAATATAAAACACAAGATTTTGAGGATGAGAAAAACCGCATTACAACTCATTTTAGAAACAATGGCGTGTATCGTTTTCAGCCAAATAACATAACTTTTAATATAGACACTCTCACTACAAAAAATAAGGTAAATACAAATTTAGTCATTGAAAATTACTCCTATTTAGAGAAGGATTCTACTAAAACAGAACCCTTTAAAATGTACAAAATAAGTGATGTAAATATTTATACCGATTATTCGCCAACAAAAATCAATTTGCCTTTTACGGACAGCACCTCATTTAATAATTTTAATTTATACAGTCATGAAAAATTAAAATACAAACCACGTGCTATTACCGATGCCGTTTTCATAACTAAAGGAAATTTATTTGCTGATAATAAAACGGTACTTACCTCCCGCTATTTGAATAATCTTAAGATTTTCAACTACCCTACTATTTTATATGAAATAGATCCACGAGATGCTAAAGCCCAATCCTTGATTGCAAAAGTATATTTAACACCAAGGAAAAAATACAGTTTAAACCCTTCGTTTGACGTTACCCATTCTAATATTCAAACTGTTGGAGTTGCGGCAACGATATCAGAAACGATTCGTAATGTCTTTAATGGTGCCGAAACTCTTGAAATCTCCGGGCGAGGAAATATTGGCGCATCAAAAGACTTTGCAAATCCAAATAATAATTTTTTTAATGTGTCAGAATATGGTGTAGATTTAAAGCTAAATATTCCAAGAATATGGTTCCCTTTTAGTACAGAAAAAATTATCCCAAAAAGTATGATTCCCTCTACTTTACTTTCTACGGGGTTATCAACTCAGAAAAACATAGGATTAGATAAAGAAAATTTAACGGGGTCTTTCTCCTTTAATTGGACTCCAAAGAAGAATAGTTTGGCACGTTTTGACTTATTTAATGTACAATATGTACGGAATTTAAATCCTGACAATTATTACAATATCTATAGCTCGTCCTATACTGCTTTGAACAATTTAGGCAAAATATATAACACAAATGCTTCCTATACCAACCCAAGTGGTAATTTGATAATCGAAAAAGGAACCACAGGTTTTACAAATGACGCTTTATCTGGAAACAATCCGGCATTAACATCTTCGAACAAAGATTATATTGCCCTTAACAGCATTGAGGAACGAAGAATTAGATTGACAGAAAATGATTTTATTTTTGCTTCTAATTTTACTTTTACTGAAACAACAAAAACAGATCCACAGGATAATAACTTTTATCAATTTAAAACAAAAATTGAAACTGCAGGTTCACTTTTATCCTTAATTTCAAATACTGCAAAACTACCAAAAGACCAAAATGGCAATTATAAAGTCTTTAATTTAGAATATTCTGAATATGTAAAAGCAGAATTCGATTATATCAAACATTGGGATTTATCAAAAGAAAAAGTATTTGCAGTAAGAGCTTTCTTTGGAATAGCTATTCCTTACGGAAATTCGAATTATATCCCTTTTTCAAGAAGTTATTTTTCTGGCGGATCTAATGATAATAGAGCATGGCAACCCTACCGATTAGGCCCCGGAAGCAGTACTACTATAAATGATTTCAATGAGGCGAATATGAAAATTGCAATGAGCGCAGAATATCGTTTTAAAGTATTAAATAGTTTAAAAGGAGCTTTATTCATAGATGCAGGTAATATTTGGAATGTTTTTGACGGCGTGACCGATAAAAAATCAACTTTTTCTGATATTTCTAATCTCAACGAAATCGCTGTAGGTTCAGGATTTGGCTTTCGATATGACTTAAGTTTTTTTATTGTTCGATTTGATTTAGGATTCAAAACCTACAATCCCGCTAGTGAATCCGGGAAACAATGGTTTCAAGATTATAATTTTGCTCATTCGGTTTTTAATTTTGGAATAAATTATCCTTTCTAATGCTAAATAATTCTTATTTTTGCAATCTGTTAAACAACAAAAATCAATTTAAAAAAAATTACAATGGCACATAATATTAAACCGGGAGTAGCTACAGGAGATCAAGTACAAGAAATTTTTAGATATGCAAAAGAAAAAGGATTTGCACTTCCTGCAGTAAATGTTACTGGATCGAATACTATCAATGGAGTTCTTGAAACTGCAGCAAAATTGAACGCACCGGTAATCATTCAATTTTCGAACGGTGGAGCACAATTTAATGCTGGAAAAGGCCTTTCTAATGCAAGTGAAAAAGCTGCAATCGCTGGTGGAATAGCCGGAGCATTGCACATTCATACTTTGGCAGAAGCTTATGGCGCAACTGTAATATTACATACTGACCACTGTGCAAAAAAATTATTACCTTGGATTGACGGTTTATTAGATGCTTCTGAAAAACATTTCGAAACAACAGGAAGACCATTATTCTCTTCTCACATGATAGATTTATCTGAAGAACCAATCGAAGAAAATATCGAAATCTGTAAAGGATATTTAGCTAGAATGAGCAAAATGGGAATGACATTAGAAATCGAACTTGGAATTACAGGTGGCGAAGAAGATGGTGTTGACAACTCAGACGTTGATAGCTCAAAATTATACACACAACCTTCTGAAGTATCATATGCTTACGAAGAATTGTCTAAAGTAAGCCCAAGATTTACAATCGCTGCTTCTTTTGGAAACGTTCACGGGGTTTACAAACCAGGAAACGTAAAATTGACTCCAAAAATCTTGAAAAATTCTCAAGATTACGTTCAAGAAAAATTCAAAACAGGACCAAACCCAGTTGATTTCGTTTTCCACGGTGGATCAGGTTCTACATTAGAAGAAATCAGAGAAGGAATTAGCTACGGAGTTGTAAAAATGAACATTGACACTGACTTGCAATTTGCATTTACGGAAGGTATTCGTGATTTTATGGTTGATAATATTGACTATTTAAAAACTCAAATTGGTAACCCAACTGGTGCTGATGCTCCAAACAAAAAATACTACGATCCAAGAAAATGGTTGCGTGAAGGTGAAGTTACATTCAATGCAAGGCTAGAACAAGCATTCGCTGATTTGAATAACGTGAATACGCTATAAATTTCAAATTATGAATTATGAATTACATGCTAATTCATAATTCATAATTTATAATTCATAATTAAAGGAATATGGCTTGGTTTAAAAGAACAGAAAAAGGAATTACAACGGCTACCGAAGATAAAATGGATGTTCCAAAAGGACTTTGGTACAAATCGCCTACTGGAAAAGTTATTGACGCCGATGAATTAGCACGAAACTTATACGTAAGCCCTGAAGACGGGTTTCATGTTAGAATTGGAAGCAAAGAATATTTTGAAATATTGTTTGACAACGATGAATTCATAGAATTAGACGCAAAGATGACCTCTAAGGACACCTTGAATTTTGTTGATACCAAAAAATATTCGGATCGTTTAAAAGATACTATTAGTAAAACTAAATTGAATGATGCAATTCGAACAGGAGTTGGAAAATCAAAAGGAAAAGATTTAGTTGTTTGTTGCATGGATTTTGCCTTCATTGGTGGCTCTATAGGAGGAGTTGTAGGTGAAAAAATTGCCCGTGGAATTGATCATTCAATCAAAAACAATATACCCTTTGTGATGATTTCAAAATCAGGTGGTGCGAGAATGATGGAAGCCGCTTATTCATTGATGCAATTAGCTAAAACTTCTGCAAAACTAGCACAACTTGCAGACGCAAATATTCCTTACATATCTCTATGTACGGATCCAACTACTGGTGGAACTACTGCTTCTTACGCAATGCTTGGCGATATCAATATTTCGGAACCAGGCGCTTTGATAGGATTTGCAGGACCAAGGGTTGTGAAAGATACCACAGGAAAAGATTTGCCAGAAGGTTTTCAAACTGCGGAATTTGTCCTCGAACATGGTTTTTTAGATTTTATTACTCCAAGAAAAGATCTGAAAGACAAAATCAATTTGTACATCGATTTAATACAGAATAACAATATTAGATAAATAAGAAATCCTGAGATAATCGGGATTTTTTTTTGGTGAATAGTGTAACTCTTGAAACTATTTATTTGACTATAACAATTCTAATTTTGAGATTGCTTCATCACTCAAAAAGGTATACAACTACAACTGATTACAGAAAAATTGGGACTGAACACTTTCTTACATTCCCGTTCTAATCGCTTCTACAGGATCTAGTCTAGAGGCAGTAATAGCAGGAAGAATTCCTGAAATTAATCCAATAATTGCCGCTAAACCGGTTCCTAAAAAAATATTTCCTAGTCCCAAAACAAATTCAAAATCTAATGCTTTGGTCAAAACCATCGCAATTAACCAAACCATCAACAAACCAATAATTCCACCGATTACTGAAAGAATAATGGCTTCGAACAAAAATTGAAATAATATAAATCTGTTTTTGGCCCCAAGTGATTTTTGAATCCCTATCAAATTTGTTCTTTCTTTTACAGAAACAAACATAATATTAGCAATACCAAAACCTCCAACCAGTAAAGAAAATCCACTGATGATCCAGCCTACAATATTCATTTTACCAATAATCCCATCAATTAAATCGGTAAATCCAGACAGAACATTAATAAAGAAGTTATCTATTTCGCCTGATTTAAGTCCACGTAAATTTCTTAATTTTTGAATTATTTCGGCTTTATAGGCATCCATATCAATTCCTTTTTGAGGTTTGAAAATTATAACATTAACTAATGATTTATTATTGTCACCATATAATTGTCGAACAAAATTAACTGGAATAAAAGCCGAAGTATCATTACTATCACCAAAGGCTCCAGATCCTTGTTTTTTTAAAACACCAATAACAGTAAATCGTTGACCATACAATCTTATTTTTTTACCTATTGGTTCTTCATCTTCAAATAATGATTTAGCTATTTCGGCTCCAATTACAATAACAGCTGTTGCAGAATTTGCTTCTGATTCATTATAAAATCTTCCTTTTTCAAACTCTAACCCTTGAATGTCTATAAATTCATAGGATACAGGAACAATATTTACATCACTCACTGTTTTCGATTCGAATTTTATAGATTCTCTTTTGGTAAAAATTTGATACCCCATTTGATCCGTATTATCCATAGCTCCTTTCAAATAAATATATTCATCATATTTAACATTAGGAAACTGCTCTCTTTTCCATTGCGGAATTTGAGAGGGTCCGAAAGATCTATTCATTAAATAAATAGTATTTTTATCCAATGAACTTAAATCCTTTTTTATCTTTATATCTAACGAATCAACAGCTGCAAGTACAGCAATTATAGAAAAAATACCGATAGTAACACCAAGTAATGACAAAAGTGTTCGTAATTTATTGTTTCGTAATGCATTCATTGCAAAACCAAAACTCTCAGATAATAATCGAAAATAAACTAGCATAAACTCTTGATTTGTGTTATTGTAAAATTCGAAAAATTTAATTCAAAAACCTAATGAAAAATGAGTACTTCATAAGTAGCCCTTATTAAAATATTGTTACAAAAAATACATTTGAATTTTACCACCAAAAAAACTACTTTTGCACTTTAAATTCACAACTTCATAATGAGCACAACAAAAAAAATTAAATCTGCATTAATTTCAGTCTTTTCAAAAGAAGGTTTAGCACCAATCATTCACAAATTACATGAGCAAGATGTTATCTTTTATTCTACAGGTGGTACCGAGGAATTTATAAAAAACCTAGGTATTCCGGTTATCCCTGTTGAAGATTTAACCTCTTATCCATCGATTCTTGGTGGAAGAGTTAAAACGTTGCATCCAAAAGTTTTTGGTGGAATTTTAAATCGTCAAGACAATGAAACTGATGTGAAACAAATGTTGGAATATGACATTCCACAAATTGATTTAGTGATTGTTGACTTATATCCTTTCGAAAAAACAGTTGCTTCTGGAGCTAGCGAAGAAGACATTATCGAGAAAATTGATATTGGCGGTATTTCTTTAATTCGCGCTGCCGCAAAAAACTTCAACGATACAGTAATCGTTCCATCAGTTGCTGAGTATAGTTTGCTTTTAGATTTGATTACGGAGCAAAACGGAGCAACAACATTGGAAAACAGAAGATTATTTGCAACCAAAGCATTTCATGTTTCATCACATTATGATGCTGCAATTTTTAATTATTTCAATACTGATGAAACTATTTTAAAAACAAGTATTGAAAACGGACAAATTTTAAGATATGGTGAAAACCCACATCAAAAAGGATTTTTCTTTGGTAATTTTGAAGCAATGTTTAATAAACTTCACGGAAAAGAATTGTCATACAACAATTTATTAGATGTAGATGCTGCGGTAAACTTGATTAACGAATTTAAAAATGACGGACCAACCTTCGCAATTTTAAAACACAATAATGCTTGCGGATTAGCTACAAGAGCTACTATTAGCGAAGCTTACAATGTAGCTTTGGCTTGTGATCCAACATCTGCTTTTGGAGGTGTTTTAATTTCAAATACAAAAATTGACTTTGCAACTGCAAACGAAATAAATAAATTATTTTGCGAAGTGGTAATCGCACCTTCTTATGAAGATGCTGCAATACCTATTTTACAAGAAAAGAAAAACAGAATAATATTGGTTCAAAACGAAGTTGATTTACCGCAAAAACAAGTTCGAACTTGTTTAAATGGCATTTTGATTCAGGAGAGAAACAACATTACTGATACAAAGTCCGACTTAAAGACTGTGACTATTACAGCTCCTACAGAACAAGAAATTAATGATTTAATTTTCGCCTCTAAAGTGTGTAAGAATACGAAATCGAACACGATTGTATTTGCAAAAAACGGAACTTTAATTTCATCAGGAACAGGACAAACATCAAGAGTAGATGCATTGTTGCAAGCTATTGAGAAAGCAAAAGTTTTCGGATTTAGTCTTGAAGGTGCTTCAATGGCAAGTGATGCTTTTTTTCCTTTTCCGGATTGTGTTGAAATTGCAAAAAATGCCGGAATAACAGCTGTAATTCAACCTGGAGGTTCAATAAAAGACCAATTAAGTATTGATTATTGCAACGAAAATAAAGTTGCAATGGTATTTACTGGAACACGTCATTTCAAACATTAATTTGTTTAGCTTTGTAGTTACATATTTTTAACTTTAAACCCTTAAAAACTTATGGGATTTTTTGATTTCATGACCGAGGATATCGCGAGAGACCTTGGTACCGCAAACACTTTAATCATACATAATGATAAAGTTGTAATTGACAGCCCATCTATAGTTGCTCGTGATAGAGTTACGGGAAGAATCATTGCTGTTGGTAAAGAGGCCAATATGATGCAAGGAAAAACTCATGAAAATATAAAGACAATACGACCTTTGAAAGATGGGGTAATTGCCGATTTTGATGCTTCTGAAAAAATGATAAGCATGCTTATAAAAAGCATCCCAGCATTAAAAAAAAGGATGTTTACTCCAGCACTTCGAATGGTGGTTTGTATTCCTTCTGGAATTACCGAAGTAGAAATGAGAGCAGTAAAGGAATCTTGTGAAAGAGTGAATGGTAAAGAAGTTTATTTGATACATGAACCAATGGCGGCTGCAATTGGTATTGGTATTGACATTATGCAACCAAAAGGAAACATGATTGTTGATATAGGTGGTGGAACAACAGAAATAGCAGTTATTGCTTTAGGAGGAATTGTTTGTGATAAATCCGTGAAAATTGCCGGTGACGTATTTACAAATGACATAGTTTATTATATGCGTACCCAACATAACCTTTTTGTGGGAGAAAGTACTGCAGAAAAAATAAAAATTCAAGTTGGAGCTGCAATAGAAGATTTAGAGACACCTCCAGAGGAAATGTCAGTTCAAGGTAGAGATTTACTGACGGGAAAACCAAAACAAGTTGCCGTTTCTCATCGTGAAATTGCAAAAGCATTAGACAAATCAATTCAACGTATTGAAGATGCCGTAATGGAAACATTATCACAAACACCACCAGAATTAGCAGCAGATATATACAACACCGGAATTTATCTTGCAGGTGGAGGATCGATGTTGAGAGGTCTAGACAAAAGAATTTCGCAAAAAACTGACTTACCTGTTTATATTGCCGAAGATCCTTTGAGAGCTGTGGTAAGAGGAACAGGAATGGCACTTAAAAATATTCAAAAATTTAAAAGTGTTTTGATTAAATAATACATAAACTTAGCTCAAACATAAGTTCAAATTTTACAACATTTATTATACAGGTAGAAAATGCAGCAAATATTTAACTTTATTTATAAAAACAGTAATCGATTACTGTTTTTGCTGCTTTTGGGTATTTCGTTAACACTAACTATTCAATCCCATTCCTATCACAGAAGTAAAATAATAAATTCTGCAAATTTTTTTAGTGGTGGAATCTATGAAAGATTAAATAATTTAAGTGAATATTTGAATTTAAAAATCGAAAATGATGCTCTAGCACAAGAGAATGCTAAATTACGAAGCCTTCTAATGGAGGTAAAAGATACCGCTTCGATTCCAAAATTAGAAAGTTTAAAAGGAATAAATCCTGCAGATATAATTGTTTCGAAAGTGATTCATAACTCATTTGATGATCACGAAAATTATTTAACTTTAAATTCTGGTGAGCTTCAGGGTGTAAAATCAGATATGGGTGTAATCAATAGCCTAGGAATTGTTGGGATAGTTGACAACACATCGGCAAACTACTCTACTGTGGTAAGCATTTTAAATATTAAATCTCAAATAAACGCAAAGCTAAAAAATTCAAATCATTTTGGGTCTTTGACTTGGGACGGAAAAAGTACAGGTTTTGTTCAACTAATAGACGTCCCTAGATTAGCATCCATCCGCAAAGGAGATACCATAGTTACTGGTGGTCAATCCGTAATATTTCCTGAAAATATAAATATTGGATCTATTTACAAAATTCAAAAAGACAATCAAACTCATTATTACACCATTCAGGTAAAATTATTTAATGATATGACTAATTTAGGTCATGTTTATATTATTAAGAGCAAGGACAGAGAAGAAATTATTAATTTAGAAAAAGCAGAAAAAAATGAATAGTACTTTATTCACAAATATTCTTCGTTTTATACTGCTATTAATAGTT
>CANCPC010000026.1 GCA_947379965.1 Flavobacteriaceae bacterium
TTGGAATTTAATTCAAAATAAAAATGAAGTGATTCAATTTAAAAACGGAAATAGTAAAAACCTGTTTTCAAACGTACAAATGGAAGTAGCTACGAAAGTGTATTTGCTTCAAGAATTGAAAAAAGTAGATTATTTTTTGAAAATTGAAAACCTTGAAGAAACAATGAAACTGGAAAAAATTCAGTCTACATTAAATACTATTGAAAGCATATCGACAGCATACACTGTTGAAACAAACAAAATAAAATCGAAAAACAATTTAATTTTTTAATACAAATGATTACAAACAAAAAGACCAAAATTGTAGCCACCCTAGGGCCTGCATGTGAAACCAGAGAAATCATAAAAGATATGATTGAGGCTGGCGTAAATGTGTTTAGAATAAATTTTTCTCATGCTGATTATGAAGGGGTAAAAGAAAAAATCAATATAATTCGAAGTATAAACGAAGAATTTGGATATACAACAGCAATCCTAGGTGACTTACAAGGTCCAAAACTTAGGGTAGGAATGATGGAAGATGGAGTAATTGTAAATGATGGAGATTTGATCACTTTTACTACTGCCGAAGATATTGTTGGAACTGCCAAAAAAGTCTTCATGAAATATAAAAACTTTCCGAATGACGTGAATCCTGGAGAAAGAATTCTTCTTGATGATGGTAAACTTATATTTGAAATTGTTGAAACAGACAAAAATACAGAAGTTTTAGCACGCGTAGTGCAAGGTGGCGAATTGAAATCAAAAAAAGGAGTAAACCTTCCTAATACAAAAATATCTTTACCAGCTTTGACTGAAAAAGATATTGCAGATGCTATTTTTGCAATTGGTCAAAAAGTAGATTGGATAGCACTTTCTTTTGTCAAAACACCAAGAGATTTACAAGATCTACAGGAATTAATCGCACAACATTCCGAATACAAAATCCCAATTGTAGCAAAAATCGAAATGCCAGAAGCATTAGAAAATATTGATAAAATAATTGCTTATTGCGACGGTTTAATGGTAGCGCGTGGTGATTTAGGGGTTGAACTTCCTGCTCACGAAGTGCCGTTAGTGCAAAAAGAATTAATTCGCAGAGCGAAAACTGCAAGAATTCCTGTAATTGTAGCCACTCAAATGATGGAAACTATGATTACAAGTTTAACACCAACACGAGCAGAAGTAAATGACGTAGCTAATTCGGTTATGGATGGAGCTGATGCCGTTATGCTTTCTGGAGAAACAGCTGCTGGAAATTATCCAGTTCAAGTTATTCAAAAAATGACACAAATTATTGAAGCGGTGGAAGATTCACCGTTAATTCAAGTTCCTCAAAATACACCTCAAATCAGAACAAACCGTTTTGTTACTAAAACAATTTGTCACCATGCAGTACACATGGCCAATGCAATTAAAGCAAAAGCAATTTGCACATTGACAAATAGCGGTTATACTGCTTTTCAAATATCGGCTTGGAGACCACAAGCCCATATTTTGGTTTTTACTTCAAATAAAAGAATACTAACTCAACTTAATTTGTTATGGGGTGTTAAATCTTATTTATATGAAAAATCAGTGAGTACAGATGAGACTATTACCGACATCAACGAAATTGCAAAAGCAAATGGATTTGTCGAAAAAGGAGATTTTCTTATCAATTTAGCTGCAATGCCTATTATTAAAAAAGGAATGGTAAATACTTTGAGAATTTCTGAAGTAGATTAAAAACACATTAGAATCACAACTAAATCCGTGTTGTACTACTACGACACGGATTTTTTATTTTGGTCCAAAAAATTAAGAATAAATAAACATTCTTTTATGAAATAAATTTTACTTTTGATAAAATTAAAATAGTAATCATTATGGATTTTAAATCGAAAAACCCTTTTTTAAATAATAAGTCGTTTTCATCAACAAAAAGTGAAGAAGTGCATCAAGCGACGATTATTGATTATAACCAAGATATGACTTTGTCAGGTACCATCAACAAAACATTAATCCTATTTTTATTGCTTACAGGATCTGCGCTTGTTATTTGGTGGATGGTTTTTAACGGAATGAATGCAATTGTTCCAGCAATTGGAGGTGCAATTATGGGATTAGTACTGGTATTAATTGCATCTTTTAAGCCACAATATTCCCCATATTTAGCTCCAGGTTATGCCTTATTCGAGGGCTTATTTATTGGTGGTGTTTCGGCAATTTTCGAAACTAGATATCCCGGTATTGTGATTCAGGCCGTTGGAGCTACATTTGTAACCTTTGCTGTATGTTTAGGATTATATAAATTTAAAATCGTACAAGTAACAGAACAATTCAAATCGGTTGTTGTTGCTGCGACGCTTGCCATTGCCACTTATTATCTTATTTCTTGGCTGTTTTCAATGTTTACCAGTTTTGTTCCCGTACATTACGGTAATTCGATGATGAGCATTGGAATTAGTGTTTTTGTAATTGTAATAGCAGCTTTAAATTTGTTCTTAGATTTTGATCGAATTGAAAAAGGAGTACAACAAAAAATGCCTAAATACATGGAATGGTTTGGAGCAATGGGATTAATGATTACCTTAGTCTGGTTGTATATTGAGTTTTTAAGATTGCTTTCTAAACTTTCGAGTAGAAAATAATAAATACTTTTAAGTATTAAAAACCACGCTAAATGCGTGGTTTTTTTTTAAAATTAAAGTATCTAGTCACAACAAACTTTACGTTTTTGAGGCAGTGTATCTATGAGTAATTACAAAAACGCTTTTTTAAATTCTGGCTTCACTCTATTTTTTGAAGCCTGTTCATAAGCAAAAGCAATTCCTATTAGTTTTGGTTCACTATAAGCAGTTCCAAAAAAAGATAATCCTACCGGCAAATCATATACTTTACCGCAGGGAACGGTTATGTGAGGATAACCACTCGCTGCAGCCGGCATCGTTAAAGAATTTCCCCATCGATCCCCATAAATTTGATCCGTACTGCAAGCCGGACCAATAGTTATTCCGCAAATGGCATCAAGTTTGTTTTCGCTAAAAACAGAATCTAAAATTATCTTGCTTCCGTTATGACAATCATTTAAAGCCTCTAAATATTTTTTTTCATTTAGCCCCATTTTCAAATTGGAACTTTCTAATAGCTCTTGTTTAAAATAAGGCATTGCCTTATCTTCATTTGCCTTATTAAAATCAATAATATCCTTTAAAGATTTTACTTTTGCATTGGCCGAAGCCAAATAATTATTCAATCCATCTTTAAATTCAAATTCCATTATTTCTAATTCGGCTACACTTAATGCATTTATATGATCTACATAATCAATTTCTATAATTGTAGCTCCTTTTTGTTGAAGTAGCTCAATTGCTTTTTCTAAAAGTGCATTAATAAATTGATTCTTTTCTTGAGGTTTTCTTTCAATTCCAATGCGTTTTCCTTTCAAGCTATTAGCATCTAAAAAAGGGGTATAATCGGAAAGACTTTTTCCTTTACTTTCATTTGTAATCAAGTCAGAATCGTCAATTCCTGAAAGTACGCCTAATAAAATAGCTGCATCTGTAACCGTTCTTGCCATAGGCCCAGCTGTGTCTTGTGTTTTTGAAATAGGAATAATCCCTGAACGACTTACTAACCCAACCGTAGGCTTGATTCCAACCACTCCATTGATGGATGCGGGGCAAACTATAGAACCATCTGTTTCAGTACCCACTGCAACTACACAAAGATTAGCTGACACAGCTACACCTGAACCTGCACTTGACCCACAAGGATTACGGTCTAAATAATAGGGATTCTTGGTTTGACCTCCCCTACTACTCCATCCGGAACTGGATTGGGTAGATCGAAAATTGGCCCATTCACTTAAATTGGTTTTACCAATAATAATAGCTCCAGCAGCCCTTAACTTTTTTACAATAAAGGCATCTTTTGAAGAATAATTACCTACCATTGCTATTGCTCCAGCGGTAGTTTGCATTTTATCAGCAGTGTCTATATTATCCTTTATAACTATTGGGATACCATGTAATAAACCTCTATTTTTTCCTGATTTAAGTTCAGCATCCATGACTTTAGCACTAGCCAAAGCGTCAGGATTCAACTCGATCATGGCATTTAATTTTGGCCCACTTTTGTCAATAGCTTTTATACGTTCAAAATACATTTTTACTAGTTGTTCTGAGCTAAATTTTCCAGACAATAATTTCTCTCTTAAGCTAGTTATCGTTTCTTCATTAAGAACAAAATCTGAATCAGGATCAACTTCTATTGAAGATAGTACCTCATAATCATAATTGGAATTACTCCCGGAAACCAAAAAAGAGCTTAGACTTGTAGACGCTAAAGCAGTAGTCAATATAAAGGATCTTCTTTTCATAAACAAATAGTAAAAATTAATGAACTAATTTACTTCCTTTTTTTGACTAAAAAGAAAATAGCAACTTGAACAAAAGTTAAAGTTTAAAAAAATGCTTTCATTACTGAATTAATTGTAAAAACAATAGGATTACTTTTAAAAGAAAATTGTCTTTAAAAATCGAATTTCAACTGTACTACAACCGTCTTTTTTTGTTCCGTATTCAAATTGCTTAATGAAATTCCAAGCAATCGAACGGAATTTTTCATTCGTTCTTGATACAACAATTCTTTCACTGTCTCTAAAATCAATCCTTTATCAGAAATAAAATAAGGTAAAGTTTTGCTTCTTGTTTGCTGGCTAAAATCGCTGTATTTAATTTTTAAAGTTATCGTTTTTCCCGCAATATTGTGTTTTTTTAATCGCCTTTCTAATGAGTTGGCAATTTTTTCTAATTGCTCCATCATGAAAATTTCAGACGATAAATTAATATCAAAAGTATGTTCTGCAGCCACCGATTTTGTAATTCGATCTGATTTTACTTCACTGTTATGAATGCCTCGCACTACATTATAATAAAAATTTCCTGATTTTCCGAAGTGTTTTTCCAGAAATTCCAGGGATTTGCTTTTTAGTTCTAATCCCGAAAAAATTCCTAATTGGTACATTTTTTCAGTAGTAACCTTCCCCACTCCATAAAATTTTTTAATGGGTAAAACTTCAAGAAAAGGAATTACTTCATTAGGATTTACTGTTTTCTGACCGTTGGGTTTATTATAATCACTGGCTATTTTGGCTACAAATTTATTTACTGAAATTCCTGCCGATGCAGTTAAACCAATTTCGTTAAGAATACGTAATCTAATTTCTTGTGCCAATAAACTAGCACTTGGATTCCCTTTTTTATTTACTGTGACATCCAGATACGCCTCATCTAGTGAAAGAGGTTCTACTAAATCGGTATACTCATGAAAAATTTTTCTTATTTTACCCGAAATTTCTTTGTATCGGTCGAATCGAGGTCTTACAAAAATTAACTCTGGACAATATTTTTTTGCCAAAGCACCACTTAGCGCACTTCGAACTCCAAATTTTCTAGCTTCATAACTCGCTGCTGCTACAACTCCTCGATTTTCTTCACCACCAACGGCTATTGGCCTACCGCGTAATTCGGGATTATCCATTTGCTCTACTGAAGCAAAGAAAGCGTCCATATCGATATGGATAATTTTTCTATTTGGATTCATTTCGGTCATAACACAAATTTATAAAAACATTTACTTAAAGATTAACAACGAGTCCTAGAGATTAATTGAAATTTATATATTTGACATAGAAAGTTTAGAAATACATGCTTTCCATAATCTCCAAAAGATTGCTACCTATATCACAAAAACAAAATGATAGAAATAGAAAGAAAATTTCTCGTAACCTCCGAAGCTTTTAAAAAAGAAGCTTTTACTCAAAACCGAATTACACAAGGTTATTTAAGTTCTGTCTCAGGAAGAACAGTCAGAGTGCGCATAAAAGGAAATATAGGGTTTTTGACCATAAAAGGTGCCTCAAATGAATCGGGCTTATCACGTTTTGAATGGGAAAAAGAAATTCCTGTTGATGAAGCGCAAGAGCTAATGCTTTTATGTGAGAAAGGAGTTATTGATAAAACCCGTTTTGAAGTAAAAATAGGCAATCACATATTTGAAGTTGATGAGTTTTATGCTGAAAATAAAGGCTTAATTATGGCCGAAGTAGAGCTCAATTCAGAAACCGAAACATTCGAAAAACCAACTTGGTTAGGCAAAGAAGTTACAGGTGATAAGCGGTATTATAATTCCTATCTAAGCAAAAATCCATTTATAGATTGGCACTAATTATTTTTCGACCTCAATAGTAACTATCATACTCCCAGATGATTTGTTCCCTGCAATTTGCATAAAAGCACGTTTAGAAAGATCTATTTCACGGGATCTCACAAAAGGACCTCTATCGGTAATTTCTACAATTACTGACTTTCCATTCGCCTCGTTTGTAACTTTTACTTTTGTTCCAAAAGGGAGTTTTTTGTGGGCTGCAGTATATTTATTATTATCGAATCTTTTGCCACTTGTAGTTTTCCTGCCATTAAATTTATCCGCATAATAAGAGGCGCGCGCATTCTTTTTGAAAATTTTTAATTTACCTATTTCAAATGATAAAGTATCTGAAACTGGTTCTTGTTTAATAATAAGTGGTTTATTTTTATCGATTGTATCCTTTAACAAAAGAGATTTATCTTGTTTTTCTACCAGAGTTTTACTCTTTTTGATTGAATCTTTTTGGATCGAAGATTTATGTTTTTGTTTATGTGAAGATTGACCATTGGCCAAACTAACCATTATGACACAAAGAAAAAGGGTGAATATGTTTTTCATTTTTTTATTTTTTGAACTCTATTTGGCAAAAAAATATTCCTTAGGAAAAAAAAGTCCTTTTTAGGACTTTTTTTTAATTTCTTACAACCATAATTTCCAAGGAATCCTACTTAAAATAAGTAATAATCCTAATCCATAATAGATAGAAAAAGTCTTGAATTTTGATTCACTAGTGGTTGATTTTTTATGTTTCATCCATCCAATTGTGATCAAAGTAATCCCAACTATATTAATTAGTGGATGTTCTAATGAAGTTAAACGTAATTCTTTGTCTGCCATTTGTCCTAAAGAATTAAAACCTAAAGGAGATACAAAATACAAAACTAAACCTATTACAAATTGGGTGTGTATTGCTGCTAACCCAAAAACAGCGATTTTACGATCTTTTGCGGTAAATTCTTTTTTTGAAAACAGTCCAATCAATGCATTGATCAATGCAATTACTACTACTAAAAGCGCTAGATACGCCAAACCTGAATGAAATTTTTGAATGAATTCGTACATAAAATAATTTTTTGTTTCAACAAATATATATAAAAAAAGGTATAAAAAAAACGGCATCAAATTTAGTTCGATGCCGTTTTTATAATTATTCCATAGGGTTTAGAAATTGTAACGTAAACTAAAGTTTAATGTTCTTCCGAAACCAAAGAATACTTGATTCGCTGTTGCTACACCTTTGTATAGAGCTCCAGCTTGCTCATATGTAGTTGTCCCTGTTTTAATATCAGAAGCAAAAATATTAGTTTTAGATTCTGCAATATAAATTTTATCAAAAAGGTTGTTCACATTCAGTCTAAAATTAACTGAATTAGTTTTTCCTTTACCAACTAATAATTTATAGGAGAACCCAGCATCTACCACTCCGTAAGAAGGCAATTGTAAAGAGCCTTTATTGGTTGAAGAGGCAAAATTTGTTGGGCTAATTGCAGCATATAATTTGTCATTAAAATTATAGTTAGCATCAACAATTACTCTTGTAAGAACTTCGTAAGAAGCTCCTAATGAAGCTGTCGTTTGCGCAGCATCTCCCACTTTTACTTTGTCAAGATACAATACTTTAGCAGTACCACCAGCAACAGGGTTGTTTGAAACATCGAATCTACTACTAAGTGCTTGACCTTTATATTTCCAGTCACCTATTGAAAACATAGCATTAACCTTGAATCTATCAGTTACTTTAGCAGTACCTTCAAACTCAACACCTGTATGTGTTTCACTTATTCCAGTAAAACTGTAATACCCCTGAGGATTTAAAGGATCTGAATCTGTAGCAGTTGCAAATCTATCTTTCCATTGTGTACTGTAAACATTTACGTTTGCATTGAAAAATCTTGAATGAAAACCATAACCAGCTTCAATGCCTAGTACTTTTTCATTAACAACATTATCATTAACAACTGATTTATTATTTGGATATACAGAACCAAATGCAGGTTGTTTCGAATAATATCCAGCGTTTACAAAAACATTATTTTGTTCGTTGATATTGTAGTTAGAACCCACTTTAACATTTCCTCCTAATATGTTTTTAAATGCGGTTGCAGAAAGTGGGTTAGATGGAACATACGTAAAAGCATCCACTTTTTTAAATCCTTGTTCAGAAACGGCGCCTTGAACAAAAGCAGTTAAATTATCTTTAGAATATTCAAATTGAGTAAATGCTCCGTACCAATGAACTTTACTATAGTTATTGTATCCAACTTTTTGAGCAATATCAGCGCTAGCAAATGGATTATTTGAAGGAGTTGAAGCATAAGTAGCGGTAGCGACATAATTAGGAGTATTAACATTTGATGTAGCATCTAGGAATCCAGTTGCTCCAATCAAATCACTAATTCCTTGATAGTGTATTCCTTTATAAGTTCTTGCATCAAGACCAAAATCTAAATTAAAATTAGCTCCTAGTTTTTGGTTCAACTTAACAATTGCGCCATACCAATCATGTGAATTATAAGAATTAATTCTAGAAATTCCAGAACTTGTACTGAAACTATTTAGATATTGACCTCCAACAGCAGTTCTCGTTTTTGAAACACCGTTGATTAATACTGCTTGGCCAGAATTATAAGCTTGAATTTTAGCAAAATCAACTAAACCATCAGCTGTTCTAAAGGCAGCATTCAAATAATTCAAACCAGTGATTCCACCAATACCTGAAGCTCCACCACCTCTACCCCATGAACCATAGACAACAGTTGAGATTTTGGTATTTTCGTTTAATTTCCAATCCCAGTTTATAGATCCAACTGGTTTATGATAATAGTTTTTTCTCATATCAAATTCTTTTCCACCTAAATAACCCCAATCAGAGTTGTATTTAATATTAGGTTTATCTACAGAACCATATTGTTGGTATTGAGCAATTGTAATTCCAGAAGTTCTTTGATCGTGCCATTGAGGAGCTCCAGTGAAAGTAAACTGAATATCATGGTTTTTATTTGGTTTGTAACCCAAAGCGATATAGTAGTTTTTACCTTCAAATTTTGTACCGTCAACATATCCGTTTCCTGTTGTAGAACTTAATAATACAGAAGCAGATAATCCGTTTTTCAAAAGGCCAGTGTTGTATGAACCTTGCACTTTTAAATAATCTCCATTACCAAAAGTAGAAGAGGCAGAACCACCTTCTTTCATATCAGATGATTTTGTAACAACATTGATTGTTCCTCCAACTGAAGAAATAGCTAATTTAGAAGAACCTAAACCTCTTTGTACTTGCATAGCCGAAGTTACATCAGATAAACCAGCCCAGTTACTCCAGTATACAGAAGCATTTTCCATATCATTTACTGGAACACCATTAATCATAACCGCAATATTATTTTGGTTAAATCCACGAATATTGATTCTTGAATCTCCAAAACCACCACCTGCTTTAGTTGTGTAAACTGAAGGTGTATTTCTAAGGATTTCAGGAAATTCTTGAGTTCCTAATTTTTCTTGAATTTCAGCAGCTTTAATAGTAGAAACTGCAACAGGAGTTTTTCTATCCTTTGCAATATCCATTACTCCTGATGTTACAACAATTTCTCTTAATTCGTTTGAATTACTAGTTAGAACAACTGTTCCCAAATCAGTAGTTGAAGCATTCGAAACAGTGTATTTCACTGTTTTTGCTTCATAACCTATGAAAGTAATAACCACTTCTCCTTCATTTGCCGAAGCACTAATAGAGAATTTACCATCGAAATCTGCAGTCGCTGCAATTTTAGTTCCTTTGATCGCTACATTTGCACCTGGCAAAGAGTTTTGACCATCAGTAATTTTTCCAATAATTTTTCCTTGTGAAAAAACTGTCGAAATTACCATAAACAGTACTCCTGAGAGTAACCAATTTTTAATTGTTTTCATGTTTTTGAGTTATTTTTTTTGGCAAATTTATAACATTTATTAGGTAATAAGTTAAGTCAGTGTTAATTATGATTACTTTTCAAATACTGATTTTTTTATTGCTATTATTATATTTAAATAATAAAAAAATGATACTAAAAATGTATAATTTTTATTTTTAATGTTAATCCTACAATCCTAACAAAGATTAAAACATCCAAAACTGGAAATTGTTTGTTAAATAATTAATTTTTTGTAAAAATTTAAACATAAAAAATCCCCTGATTTTTTAAATCAGAGGATTATTAAAACCTATCTGCCTTGCTTATAAAAGCTACTATTTATTCTTTAGAAAATGATCTAACAAAAAGCTTGTCGAACTGTCGTGTGAGTTAATTTTCTTTGTATTAATTTCGGCAAGAATTGAATTAGCCAATTGTTTTCCTAATTCCACTCCCCATTGATCAAAACTATAAATATTCCATATAATTCCTTGAACAAAAATCTTATGTTCGTATAATGCTACCAAAGAACCCAAAGATTTTGGAGTTAATTTTTGAATTAGTATAGTATTAGTTGGTTTATTTCCTGTAAAAACTTTAAAAGGCAAAAGGAATTCTGAATTTTCCTTAGAAAGCCCTTGCTTGTCAAATTCAGCCTGAACTTGTTCCTTTGTTTTTCCATTCATCAAAGCTTCGGTCTGAGCAAAAAAGTTAGACATTAACTTATCATGATGATCTTCGTTTCCATATAATGGTTCTACAAAACCAATAAAATCAGTAGGAATCAACTTAGTACCTTGGTGAATTAATTGAAAAAAGGCATGTTGTGAATTGGTTCCTGGTTCTCCCCAAATAATTGTTCCCGTTTGATAATTTACAGGTTTTCCATCTCTTCCTACGCTTTTACCATTACTTTCCATCGTACCTTGTTGTAAATAAGGAGCTAGTTTTTGCAAATATTGGGTGTATGGAATTAAAGCTTCACTTTCGGCTCCAAAAAAGTTGTTGTACCAAACGCTTAACAAGGCTAAAATAACTGGAATATTTTTATCAAAAGATTCAGTTCTAAAGTGATTGTCCATTTCATTGGCACCGTTTAATAATGCTTCGAAATTGTCATACCCTACGGCTAAACTTATCGAAAGACCTACAGCGCTCCACAAAGAAAAACGACCACCAACCCAATCCCACATTGGAAAAACATTTTCAGGATTAATTCCAAATTCAGTTACCTTTTTTAAATTGGTTGAAACCGCCACAAAATGTTTCGCAACATCTTCTTGTTTGGCCGATTTTAGAAACCATTCTTTTATAGTTTCTGAATTTGTAAGCGTTTCTTGTGTGGTAAATGTTTTAGAAACAATAACAAAAAGTGTCGTTTCGGGGTTTAATTTTTTTATAATTTCATTGACATGATCTCCATCTACGTTCGAAACAAAATGAAGATTTAAATGATTTTTATAATACTGTAAGGCCTCAACAACCATAACCGGCCCAAGATCCGAACCACCAATACCAATATTTACAATATCTGTAAATGGTTTTCCGGTGTATCCTTTTCTCACGCCATTTAGAATTTCGTTTGTAAAGGTTTTAATTTTGTTTTGAACCTCAACCACTTCGGGAAGCACATTTTTGCCATCTACTTTTATATAAGAAGAAGATTTTGCACGCAAAGCAGTATGCAAAACCGCTCTATTTTCGGTTTGATTAATGATGTCACCTTCAAAATATTTAGCAATTGCTTCTTTCAATTGTACTTCATCAGTCAACTCAAGCAATAAATTCATGGTTTCCTCATTGATAATATTTTTAGAATAATCAACAAGAAAATCATTCCATTTCAAATGAAATTGTTCCGTTCTTGATGTATCGTTCATAAACATAGAAACCATTGAAGCATTTTGCATTTCTTGATAATGTTTCTGGATTTTTTGCCAAGCAATTGTATTTGTTGGATTAGTGTTTTGTAATGCCATTATAGTTTTTATTCGTGAATTTAATTATTTGTGTTTTTAAAATGCAAATTTACATTTTTAGAATGAAAATTGATCTGTTGCATTATAATTTAGCAACGCTGTCTAATTGTCTTTTTAGCGGCCTCATTTGAGTCATAAATCGAGGTAGATTTTTACGGTCCATAGGTTGAGAATTTGGCAGTTTTAATTTCAAAGCATCCACCTGAACTCCATTTTTCCAAAAACGATAACAAACATGAGGTCCTGTTGCTAATCCTGTGCTTCCTACTTTTCCAATAATAGCTCCTTGAGTCAATCTTTGTCCTTTTCTTACTAAAATTTTAGACATATGTAAATATTGAGTCGAATAAGTTTTATCATGTTTTACTTTTACAAAATTTCCGTTTCCAGCTGTATATCCGGTTTGTTCTACAACTCCCGCAGCTGTTGTCATGATTGGCGTTCCTGAAGGAGCTGCATAATCGGTGCCTTTGTGCTCTTTCCAAATAAGTTGTACGGGATGAAATCTATTTTGAGTAAAATGCGAAGTTATATTTACAAATTTGAGTGGTGCTTTAAGGAAAAAATTCTTGAGTGCTTTCCCTTGATCATCATAATAATCAAGTTTGCCGGAAGTTTTATTTTGTGCAAAAGGAAAGGCATAAATTAGTTTCCCTTTGTATTCAAAAAAAGCGGCTTTCAAACTATCTACACCATCATAAATGGTATCGTCTATATACCTTTCGGTAAAAGTGATTCCAAATTTATCTCCCTTTTTTAGCTTGAAAAAATCGATTGACCAAGCGTAAACTTTTGTTAATTTATTGGCTAAAGCCGGATCAACCCTTTGTTTACTTAGAGCTTCAGACAAAGAACCATCTAGTTTGCCGGCAATTGTTCTTTGTTTTATTAGAATAGGTCTAGTTTTTTTATAAACCAAAACCGTATCTCGCAAATCAACAACATAATAATTCGATCGATCAGGTTGATAGATAAAAACTTGCAATTTTTTATATCGGTCTTTTGACCTTAACAAGGTAAAAGCTTTCCCTATTTTAATTGCCTTTATATTAAAACTATCTTTTACTTTTTTCAAAATATCAAAGACTTTTTTATCGCCAAGACTTTGATTTTCTAGGATTCCGCCAAAAGTATTTCCTTTGCGAATGGTGTCGTTTAATACATTAAAATCAGTTGTTTTGAATCCAAATTGTTCTATTTCGGAATGATGTTTTTGATTTGAAATTACAAATACGGTTTCTGTTTTTTTGCATGAAAACATTATAAACAATAGGATTATAATTAAAGATGCTTTTTTGAATAGGAATGTTTGATGCATTTAAATAAATCGTTTTTCATTTTTCAAAATAAAACTGATTGTTCATTTTATAATTCTGAAAATTAGGGTTTTCTTAATTATTGTTTACTTTAAAAGGGTATTTCAACCCTTTAAATTCTTCTAAATCTGCTTTGATAGAACCTACTGCTAAACTGGCTTTGATTCTTAATGGCAATTTATTTTCATCATCAGAAATCCAAACTGTAACACTTTCTTGCTCTTTAAAAACTCGACCTGATTGAACCAAGGGTCTAAAAATCATTGTAGAAACAACTCCAAATTTAGTGGTAATATCTTCACGACCTAAAAACTTTAACCTAAATTTGGTAGTTGTATCGTCAAAAAACATGTCAATTGCAATGGAATCTCCTGGTTTTATTTTATCAATATTTGGATTATTTCGCAAATAGTAAAAAGAAGACAAAATGTCTTGCGTGTTTTTAGGAACACCTAGTGTTTTTTCTGTATTAGTTTCGTTGTCTTTGACTAAAACCCTATTTTCTGTTGCATTAAAAAAACCTTCCTGATTTTTTGTGTAACCCCCTTCGTCAATTTTTCTAACAAATTGATACGGATTTCTGGTTTCCTTATCTATATAACTTTCGTATAAATCATTAACTTTAAAAAAAAATCTAGACATCCCCACTGTATAACCTCGGCCTATAACATGAAAGACTTTCTTGTTATTTATCGTAGCATCTTTTACCTCTAAAGTGGCAAAACCTGCATTTACAAAACCATAATGTATTCGAAATTTAAACCATTCTCCAGCTCCAAAAGCATCTTCTTTTTGAGAATCAAAACTAACTGTAATTATAAGAAGTAATAATAGAATTATTTTTTTTATCATTTTTGATTAGAATAATTGAAATTGTATATACAAATTTTGTTCCAAATGTATTAAAACAAAAAAACTCAGTCAAATTAAGACCGAGTTTTTATGCTATTAACTAACCAATAAATTATAAATTATGAAATTTATAAAAATCTAGAAGGAAACCACCCCTTCCATTTTCTTTTGCAAATGTAATCAATGATACAAGTTTTTTTTAGAGAAAAATAAAGTTTAACAAAACATTTCGTAGACATTTATTTTTTTTCGGTTATTTTTTCACTTTATATAAAAAAATAGGCCTTTTTTAACAATCTTGAAAATTAAACTTGATTTAGATCGTGTAAAAAATCATTAAATTTCCTTATTTTGTTAATTAAAACCAAAAACCCACACTAACCCAAGTGTATTCTTTCGATGTTTCTGGTGACCATGAATGTTTAATCTCTACAGGTCCAATTATTGTTTCTAAACCATATCCAACAGAATAACCAGAATATTTTGGGAGCGAAATCCAATTAACAGATCGGAAAAGATCGTTTTGCATATTGGCAAAATTTGCCGAAAAATTTAAATGATTCTTTTTATATATTTCGTAATCTAGAGTACCCGCAATTTTTAAATAACTATTAGCCGCCAAACTCAAAAAGTCATATCCATAAAAATGAGTAAAATTAGTTAAGGTATTATACCCATAACCTCCCAAAACAAAATCGAAAAAGGAAACGCTTGATTTGCCAAATGAAAGTCCTGCTTCAGCTTGAAACTTAAATGTTGCTTTATCAATAATTGTTCTCGCTATCCCCATATCTGCTTTTGCAACAGAAAAAGGTTTAAACTTATTCGTATAATTAGAAGAAAATAAATAAGATTGTACATTGCTAGAAAAATACCAACCTTTTTTTGGAAAATATTTATTGTCAAAAGAATCATATTTCATATACCCAAACAAACTTGCATAACTGCTCTTGTCTATTATAGGGTTCGTATCGATTAAAGTTTGAGAGCTGATATTCAATAATTTAAACTCCAATCCTGTACCAATCAAGAATTTTTGAGCAAATATAGTCTGAAAATAAGCCTGATTCGTAAAATCAGTAAAATCAATATTAATAGCATTCAATCCAGAAATTCCCAAATCTAAATTACTTATTTCCTTTGCAATATTTCGATTAAACTGATTGTACTGTGATTTAAACCCAAAACTCCAATAAAAACCATTGTCAATGTAATAATCTAGATTATACCTTACATTATCCCCAAGAACAATGTCTAACGATGCAATGTCGTTTTTTGAAAAGGTCTTTTTTTGAGTAAGGTTTACAAGAACCCCACTTTTAAACATTTCATCATAATGCAAACCAAATTTCAAATATGTCCTATTCGAACTTTCAACTAAATTTAATTTTAAATCCTCTTTCGAATCCTTTTCTTCAAATGAATAATTGATAACGCTAAAATTCTGAGTTGCGTTTAGATTATCGATTCCTTTTACTAAATCTTCATAACTAATTTTGTCGCCCTCTTTAAAAGCTAATTTCCCTTTTATATACGATTGTGTATAATTTTTTAAACTACTGGTATGGATGTCTTTAATTTGAATCGTATCGCTAGAAATTTTTAAATTATTTTTCACAAATTCTTCTTTATTTCCTAGTAGCTTCAACTTTTCATATACTGCAAATGCAGCTTCCTCGCCTTTTCGAATAATATCTTGTCCTTTGTCGAATGAAATTATGCTAAACTCTTTAATATCTGGTTTGATATAAATATCGGTATCCTTTATTTTCTTCTTCATTTTTTCAATGGTTTGAAGAGCTGAAATTTGACCTAATATTCTTGTAGCTTCCTTTAGATCTTTTTTATCGGATAAACCGTCCTGAACATCGACACCAATAATAATATCAGCGCCCATTTTTCGTAGTGCTTCTATCGGATAATTATTGGCTACACCCCCATCAATTAATAATTTTCCATCCAAATCAACTGGCGAAAATAAAGACGGAAAAGCAGAACTCGCTATCAAATCCTGAGCTAAATTGCCTTTGTTTAAAATAACTTCCTCTCCATTTTCAATATTTGTCGCAATACACAAAAACGGAATCTTTAACCTATTAAAATCTCTCTCGTGTCTGACATTTCTAGTAATCGAACTCAATAAATTATAGTTATACATCCCTTTTGACAAAGCCTCAGGAATTCCAATTTTGAATTTATTAAAGGGCAAAACGACTGCATATAATTCGTCGTTACGCTTTTCGTAAAAATTCTTAGACGATCGCGGAATAAAATCTTGAAGTAACTTATCAAAATTGGTGGTCTTGAAAATAGAATCAATTTGATTGGCACTATATCCAGTTGCATAAAGTCCGCCAACAACCGCTCCCATACTCGTTCCGCCAATATAATCTATTTTTATTCCGGCTTGTTCCAATACTTTTAGAACCCCAATATGTGCAAAACCCTTTGCACCGCCACCACTAAGAACCAATCCAATTTTGGGTCTTTTTACAAGGTCTTGAGAAAACGATGTGAAGAAAGCAAAAAACAGAAAAACTAATAGTATTATTTTTTTCATTTTGACTCGTTATTGGAGGTGTAAAAGTCGGTAATTTTTTTGGCTTTTGATACTCCTATAACATCCGAAATTTCCTTTTCAGTAGCCAATTTCAATCTTTTAACACTTTTAAAATGTTGGATGAGTGTGAGCATTGTTTTTTCTCCAATTCCAGGTATGGTTTCAATCGAAGAATTAAGTGCCGATTTACTTCGTTTATCTCTGTGAAAAGTAATTCCAAAACGGTGTGCTTCGTTTCGCAATTGCTGAATCACTTTCAATGTTTCCGATTTTTTATCCAAATACAGCGGGATCGAATCGCCTGGATAAAATAATTCTTCTAAGCGTTTAGCAATTCCAATAATGGTTATTTTACCGCGCAAACCCAATTCATCAATACTTTTCAAGGCCGATGATAATTGCCCTTTTCCACCATCTATAATAATGAGTTGTGGTAAAGGTTCTTTTTCGTCTAATAATCGTTTGTATCGGCGATAAACAACTTCGGTCATCGAAGCAAAATCATCGGGTCCTTCGACGGTTTTAATATTGAAATGGCGGTAGTCTTTTTTGCTGGGTTTTCCGTCCTTAAAAACCACGCAAGCCGCCACAGGATTGGTTCCTTGAATATTTGAATTATCAAAACATTCTATATGTCTCGGTTCTTCAGGCAATCGCAAATCTTTCTGCATTTGTACCATAATCCGGTTCGAATGCCTTTCGGGATCTATAATTTGAAGTTGTTTTAATTGTTCAATTCGGTAAAATTTTGCATTACGAATGGATAAATCCAAAATCTGTTTTTTATCCCCCAATTGCGGAATGGTAACTTTTAAATTTTCGCCTAAATCAACTTCAAAAGGCACTACTATTTCTCTGGATAATAACTGAAACCGATCCCGAAGTTCTATTATCGCCAACTCTAACAACTCTTGGTCAGTTTCATCGAGTTTCTTTTTAATTTCCATAGTATGCGAACGAATAATCGAACCGTGTGAAATTTGAAGAAAATTCACATAAGCCGAACTCTCGTCAGAAACAATCGAAAAGACATCGATATTTGTAATTTTGGGATTCACGATTGTCGAGCGTGATTGGTAATTTTCGAGGATTTCTATTTTCTCTTTTATTTTTTGTGCTTCTTCAAAGTGCATATCCCGAGCCAAATCGGTCATTACTTTTCTGAAATCTTTCATGCTTTCCTTGAAATTTCCTTTCAAGATTTCGCGAACAGCATCGACTTTATTCTGATAATTTTCTAAAGATTCGAAACCCTCGCAAGGTCCTTTGCAATTGCCAATGTGGTATTCGAGACACACCTTGAATTTACCACTTTGGATATTCGATTTTGTTAAGTCGAAATTACATGTCCGCAAAGGATACAATTCCCGAATTAGTTCTAAAATTGTCTGTACCGTCTTAAAACTTGTATAAGGTCCAAAATATTCCGAGCCATCTTTGACAACTCTCCTAGTCGAAAATATTCTTGAAAAAGGTTCCTTTTTGATACAGATCCAAGGATAACTTTTGTCGTCCCTCAACAGCACATTATAGCGCGGTTGAAGCGTTTTTATAAGGTTGTTTTCTAACAAAAGTGCATCCGTTTCGGTAGGAACAACGATATGTTTTATAGTTACAATTTTTTTTACCAGCACATTGGTTTTGGCTGCATCATGTATTTTATTGAAATACGAAGAAACCCTCTTTTTTAAATTCTTGGCTTTGCCTACATACAAAATTTTCCCATCCTTATCATAATATTGATATACGCCGGGACCGTCTGGCAAGGTCTGAATTTGGAGTTCAAGAGTCGGTTTATTCATAAAACAAAGTTAGCTTGAAAATTACAAATTACAAATTACACTTCTCAATTTGTTTTGGAAACAGTTTTTCAAAAAAGTTGGAGTCAAATTAGGAATTATCGTTACTTTTATGCTTTTTATTTTTTATGACAAAATTTCAAAATAAAACATTTACCATATTAGGCGAGGATATTTTGCCTGGCGAAAGCAAAACCCTATATATGGAAATCGCCAAATTGCATACCGCTACAAAACTCAAAATACCAATAATTATACAGCGCGCTAAAATTGAAGGTCCCGTTGTACTATTTTCTGCAGGAATTCACGGTGACGAAATCAATGGAGTAGAAATTGTACGGCAAATAATTGCAAAAAAAATTAACAAACCTAAAACAGGAACCATCATTTGCATTCCTATAATCAATATGTTTGGTTTTGTAAATCGAACAAGGGAGTTTCCTGACGGAAGAGATTTGAATCGAGTATTTCCAGGAAGTAAAAAAGGATCATTAGCTAGCAGGTTTGCGTATCATATTCTTACCGAAATTATGCCTATTGTAAATTACGCTGTCGATTTTCATTCGGGTGGCGCTAGCAGATTCAATGCTTCGCAAATCCGACTGATTCAAAATGATGCTGACTTAAAAATTCTAGCCGACGTTTTTAATGCGCCTTTTACTTTGTATTCAAAAAACATAGCAGGTTCTTTTAGAAATTGGAGTGAAAAATTAAAGGTGAAGATGTTACTTTATGAAGGAGGAAAATCTCTTGATATTAATATTTCAATCGCTGATGAAGGGGTAAATGGTGCAAAGCGATTATTAGCTTACCTGAATATGTTAGACCCAAAACACAGCGCTATAGAACAAAATTCACCCACAATTTATATCGAAAAATCGCGCTGGATAAGAGCCAAATCTTCTGGTTTATTACACGATTACAACACCATAGGTAGTTTTGTAAAAAAAGGAACTTTACTTGCGACAATAACAGATCCTTTTGGAAATTTTGAACAAAAAGTAAAAGCACCTAATGATGGTTATATAATCAATGCCAATCATTCGCCAATCGTGTATCAAGGCGATGCTATATATCATATTTCGAATTTAGTGAACAATAGCGAGAATTAAACTATTTCTTCTTTGCACACTTATAAATTTATACGAATAATTACTTTGCAAACTTTGCGGTGAAATTTTAAAAACCTGAAAAAAACCTATAAATAGTCTATGCTTAAAAAAGAATTACGTTTGAAATACAAAGCCTTACGAAACCAACTTTCCGAAAATGAGATAGAGGAATTGAGTTTGGCTATTGCCAATAAAGTATTGACGCTTCCTATTTGGAAGAATACCTATTTTCATATCTTTCTTCCCATTTCCGAACTAAAAGAAGTCAACACCGAATATATTTTACACCTACTTTCTGGAAAAGACAAAGAAATTATTGTCTCGAAAAGTGATTTTGATTCTCGAAATATGACTCATTTTCTTTTGACAGATACTACTAAAATCAAAAAAAACAAATACAATATTCCGGAACCTGTTCAGGGCATAGAAGTACCTGCAAGCAAAATCGATGTGGTTTTTGTACCGCTTTTGGCTTTCGACAAAGCCGGGCATCGCGCAGGTTATGGCAAAGGATTTTACGACAAATTCTTAGCAGAATGTTTGCCTGAAACCATCAAAATTGGACTTTCCTTTTTTGAAGTTGAGCCAATAATAGATGATATTATTGAAAACGATATCAAGCTGGATTATTGCTTAACCCCAAACGGGGTTTATGCATATTAATTCCTGATCTATAGAATTTTGTTAGATTGCTTTCGAAGAATTACATTTGTAAATCTATAAAACCATAGATTCCAAAAAATGTTTTTTAACTCTTTACAATTTGCTCTGTTTTTGCCAATCGTATTCGTACTGTATTGGTTTGTTTTTAGTAAAAATAAAAGCACGCAAAACACTTTTCTAATTGTGGTGAGCTATTATTTCTATTCTTGTTGGGATTGGCGTTTTCTGTTTTTATTGCTTTTTTCGACCTTATTAGATTACTTCACGGGAATCCAAATAGAAAAAAGCGCCAACGAACGAAATCGAAAATTCTGGTTTTGGTTGAGTATTATCGTTAATCTAGGCTTTCTAGGCGCATTCAAATACTATAATTTTTTCGCAGTTTCCTTTTCGCAAGCCTTAACTTCTATCGGAATACATTCTAGCCCGTTTTTGCTCAATGTTATACTTCCCGTTGGAATTTCTTTCTATACTTTTCACGGATTATCGTATGTAATTGATATTTATTACAAAAGAATAAAAGCCGAAAAAAATGCCGTTGACTACGCTTTATTCGTGAGTTATTTTCCTCTTTTGGTGGCTGGTCCTATCGAAAGAGCCACGCATTTATTACCACAAGTAAAAGTAAAACGAAGCTTCGATTTTGAAAAAGCCAAAGAAGGCGTGTACCAAATTATTTGGGGATTAGTCAAAAAAGTGGTGATTGCCGATACTTGCGCAACCTATGCTAACGCAATTTTCGATAATTATACTTCGATGAATTCCTCGTCATTGATTTTAGGCGCGGTGTATTTTGCATTCCAAATTTATGGCGACTTTTCAGGTTATTCGGATATGGCTTTGGGAATGTCGAAACTCTTCGGATTAGACTTATTACGAAATTTCAATTATCCTTATTTCTCGAGAGATATCGCCGAATTCTGGCGACGCTGGCATATTTCCCTATCGTCTTGGTTTCGAGATTATTTGTACATTCCCCTTGGCGGAAGCCGCGGAAGCAAGTTGAAACAAGTTCGAAATGTATTCATTATATTCGTGGTAAGCGGGTTTTGGCATGGCGCCAATTGGACTTTTTTGGCCTGGGGATTTATCAATGCGCTGTATTTTTTACCTTCATTATTATTAGGAACCAACCGCGACAATATGGAAACGGCGGAGTTGCATTGGGATCTGAATTCCATAAAAGTATTCTTCAGTATTCTAGCCACTTTTACATTATCATGCGTGGCTTGGATATTTTTCCGAGCAAAATCAATCACTATAGCTTTTGATTATCTCGAAAGAATAGTTACGAATCGGAATTTCGTTTCACAATATTTGGTCAACGAACGCTACAGCTATGAATTAATTTTGCTTGTTCTTGCGTTTGTTGTGGTCGAATGGAAGAGTCGTTTTAAAATAGAACCCATTTCGGGAAAATACAGCGGACTGAAAATGGTTTTGTGCCTACTGGCCATTATCGCTTTGGGAACCTATTCGGATTATAAAGAATTTATCTATTTTCAATTTTAATGAGGAACTTCATAAAATTAATTGCCAAAATTGCACTCGCTATTCTAGTGCTTTTAGTCGCGCTGGATTGGGCGTATACGGCGGTGTATTTGCAATCTAACAATCGAGGAAAAGTAGATTATGTCTTCAATTCAGAGGCAAGAAATTATGATGTCGTCATCTTGGGTTCATCAAGAGCCAACAATCATTTTGTTTCACAAATTTTTGAAGACAAAGGACTAAAAACCTTTAATTACGGCATGAGTGGCGCGCATTTATTTGAAGCTTCGTTGATGCTAAAGCTAATGGCAGAACGAAAATATAAAATTAAAAACGTAATTCTAGAAGCCGATTTGGGGCTTTCTAACGAAAAAAGAGCCGACGGAATAGCAGCAAAATTCCTTCCTTATATTCATCATTCGAAAACGGTTAGAGAGCATTTTTCTGGCGAGAAAGATTTTAATAAACTGTACTATATTCCGTTTTACCGCTATGTCGATTTTGATGCTATTATTGGTTTTCGAGAAATGTACAATACCTTAACTAAGGTGCCTACAAACATTTTGAATCATTTGGGTTATCATCCTTTAGGCAATAAGCACGAAAACATGAAGAATGATATTACGGCTTTAAAACCCATTCGCAATAAATATTATGAGGAAATCAAGCAAATTTGCAAAGAAAATAATTATCATCTAATTGCTGTGATGACGCCCATGTGTACCAATGTAAAAGGATTGAATTATTTTGAAAAGGCAAACAAAATCTACCCCGAAATTCACAATTTAGAAAATGTTGTCCAAGGCGATCAATATTTTTCTTCCTGCGGCCATTTAAATGATACTGGGGCTAGAATGTTTACAAATAGTGTTATCGAAAAGTTTTTTATACCGAAAAAAAATAAAGGAAATGAGCAACAACAATGAAAATACAAAAACAATTCGTTGGGGAATAATAGGTTGCGGTGATGTTACCGAAGTAAAAAGTGGTCCTGCATACCAAAAAACAAATGGATTTAAGATTGAAGCAGTGATGAGAAGGGATGCTAATAAAGCTGCTGATTATGCCAAAAGACATTTTATTAGTAAATTTTATACGGATGCAGATGATTTAATCAATGACCCTAATATTGACGCTATATATATCGCAACTCCACCTGATACGCATAAATATTATGGGCTAAAAGTAGCCTCAAAAGGCAAACCCTGTTGTATCGAAAAACCAATGTCCCCAAGTTACCAAGACAGTCTAGCAATTTACAATGCTTTTCAGGATAAAAATATTCCTTTATTCGTGGCGTATTATCGACGATCGCTTCCCTGCTTTAATCAAATAAAGAAATGGCTTGACGCCAATGAAATTGGTGAAGTTCGGCATATAAAATGGCATTTGAGCAAAACCGCAAGTCCTAAAGATTTGTCAGGAGAATACAATTGGCGCACCGATATAAAAATAGCTCCAGGAGGTTATTTTGATGATTTGGCCAGTCATGGTTTAGACTTATTTACCTATCTTTTAGGAAATATTAAATCGGTTTCTGGTATAGCTACTAATCAACAAGGTCTGTATTCATGCTATGATTCTATCTCAGCCTGTTGGCTTCATGATTCAGGAATTACTGGAACAGGAAGCTGGAATTTTGGCAGTAATGAGCGTGAAGATTGTGTAGAAATTTATGGAAGTAAAGGAAAAATAACATTCTCTATTTTTGAAAATCATCCTTTTTTACTTTCCAATGATCAAGGAAAAATGGAGCATCATATAGAGAATCCAGAAAACATTCAATTGTATCATGTTGAAGGAATGCGAGAACAACTTCTTGGAAATAGCAAACACCCATCAACCGGATGGACTGCCCTACATACCAGTTGGGTTATGGACAAGATTTTAGGAAATATTTAATTTGTAATTATTATTAAAAACTTAAATCAAAAATGCCCAAAATTGATTCGATTCCTTTACATTAAAAAATCAATTTGAAATTTCGATAAATACAATGATGATGATAGAAAATAAATTGAAAATACAAATTTGGTCGGATATTATGTGTCCGTTTTGTTATATTGGAAAACGAAGAATCGAAGAAGCCATTACCCTTTTTGAACATAAAGAAGCTGTTGAAATTGAATGGAAGAGTTTTCAATTAGACGCTAATTTTATCCCTTCGCCAGAAGATAATGTGTTAGAACATCTAGCCGAAAAGTATCGAAAAGACATCGATTGGGCACAAACCATGTTAGATAATATGACTCAAAATGCAAAAACAGCAGGACTGGATTTTCATTTTGAAAAATCGGTGCTGGCGAATTCTCACCATGCCCATCGTTTATTGCATTTGGCTAAAAAATTCCATCTCACTAATGAATTAGAAGAAATACTATTTAAGGCTTATTTAACCCAAGGCCAAGATTTAAATAATTTGAATACACTCCTAGAACTTGGAGTTGAAGTAGGTCTCGAGGCCGAAACTGTTACACAAGTTTTACAATCTACCGCTTTTTCTAATGAGGTAAAACTGGATATTCAAGAAGCAAACGAAATTGGCGTTCGAGGCGTTCCCTTTTTTGTTTTCGACAACAAATTTGCGATTTCGGGAGCACAACCTGCATCAATTTTTTTGCAAACTTTAGAAAAAGTATGGAAAGAAGGACAATTTTCTTCGAAAGTGACTTTGCTAAATACCACTAACAATAGTAGTTGCGACATCAACGGATGTGATTAAAAATCCGTTTTTATTTGCAAAGTATTCCCCTGATGTCGTCCAAAATTTTTATCAACAATCGTCAAAATTATTGTTTTATTCCCACAACAATCATTGGCTATTCTGTAATTTTGCAGTATGTATGCTTTAGTCGATTGTAACAATTTTTATGCTTCCTGCGAACGTGTTTTTCAGCCGAAATTCAACGGAAAACCTGTTGCGATATTATCTAATAATGATGGGTGTGTGATTTCTAGAAGCAACGAAGCCAAGGCTGTTGGCATCTCAATGGGTGTACCCGCATTTAAAATTAAGCATTTGGTTCTCGAAAAAAAAGTCCAGGTTTTCTCTTCTAATTATGCTTTATATGGTGATTTGAGTAATCGAGTGATGAAAATTTTGGGGCAGTTTACACCTAATTTAGAGATCTACAGCATTGACGAAGCTTTCCTGAATTTTGATGGTTTAACTATTTTTGATTATCATGATTATGGTCTTCAAATGAAACGAAGAATTAAAAAATGGGTTGGTATTCCGGTTTGTGTTGGCTTTGCCGAAACCAAGGCTTTATGTAAAGTTGCCAACAAAATTGCCAAGAAATTCCAAGATCGAACCCAAGGTGTTTATGTCATCGATACGGAAGAAAAACGAATCAAAGCCTTGAAATGGACCCAGATTGAGGATGTTTGGGGCATTGGTTATCGAATGACAAAAAAAGTGAAATTGCGAAAAATCAATACCGCTTTCGATTTTGTACAACCGCAACACGAAGCTTGGATCAAGCGCGAAATGGGCGTTGTGGGCATGCGTTTGAAATACGAACTGGAAGGAATATCAGTGTTGGATTTAGAACCTGTTGTCGAACAAAAGAAAAGCATCGCCACCACGCGAAGTTTCCCCAAACAAATATCCGATTTCGATTTGTTGCGCGAACGTGTAGCGACATTTGCATCCGTTTGTGCCGAAAAATTACGCAAGCAAAAATCCTGTTGCCATACCATTATTGTAATGATGGTGATTGACAAACATACGGTGCAAACCTCCAAATATTATTTCAACATGGCGGTAACGTTGCCTTTTGCTACAAATTCTACGCTCACTATTTCGAACGCGGCAATCGATATGTTGAAAAAATTACATGAAGGAAATGAAGGAATGAAGTTCAAAAAAGCGGGCGTAATCGTCACCGAATTGATTGACGAAAACCAAAAACAATTTCAATTATTCGACGAGGAAAACCCTAAACATTTAGCTTTGATGCAAGTAATGGACAAACTCAATAGCAAAATTGGCTATACTCAAGTCAAATTGGCCACGCAAAACTTGAGCATGACTTGGAATATGAAACAGAATCATTTGTCGCCAAAATACACTACTAATTTTAAAGATATTCTCGAAATACGATGTCAATAAAAAAAGATAAAAAGCTAAGCTTTTTCCACCCCGATTTCGAAAGTGAACTCCGAATTCCTTTCGTAAAAGATGGCGTTTCAGCAGGTTTCCCGTCGCCGGCAGCTGATTTTATGGAAACCAATATCGATTTGAATAGGGAATTAAGCGAAAATCCTTTGGCAACCTTTTACATCAAAGTTAAGGGGAATTCGATGATTGACGCTGGCATCGACGACAAAGATGTTCTTGTGGTCGATCGAAGTTTGGAACCTCAAAACAACAAAATAGCTATTTGTTTTATCGACGGAGAATTCACCGTAAAACGCATTCAAAAAGAACAAGATTGCTTGTATCTTATGCCCGAAAATCCCAATTATTCTCCCATAAAAGTCACCGAAGAAAATGAACTAATCATTTGGGGAATTGTGACTTATGTGATAAAAAAAATGTAGTAATCCGCTAAAAAGACCAAGAAAGTCATTCTGTTTTTTAACCATTAAGAGATCTAGAAAATCAACTTTATTTTTTATAAACTAAAGATTTTCAAATTAGTAGCATAAATTGGTCCATTTTCATTTTATTTAAATGCGTCTAAAGCAGGCGATGGTTTCCCGTCCGATTGCCAAGCATTCAATTGGTAGCCACTCCACGTTTTTTCGCCTTCCGGTTCCCAATATATAACACCAAGTCCTTTATTATTTGGCACTGCTTTTACCGCAGCAATAACCGCTACAAGCATATCCTTTGTATTTTGAACTAATGTATAATCGCCACCAACTTCTACCACCATGACTTCTTTTCCGTATCTTGAAACCATATCATTTAGATTATTTTGCAAGTCGGCAATAGTTGTGGTGTAATCGCTTTTTATCCAATACGGATAATACGACATTCCAATCACGTCATATTTTACATTATAGGTCGTGGCATTGTCAAAAAACCATCTGAATTTCGAATTGTTATTTCCTTCGTCAATATGAACGATTACTTTGATCGAGGCATCTATAGCTTTTGTAGCATCGTACCCCTTATTTAATAATTGTGCGAGTTGCGCAAAATTTGAAGAATTGCCTTCCGGCCAAAGCATTCCACCTGGAATTTCATTCCCAATTTGAACCCATTCTGGTGTTACACCAGCTATTTTTAATGCATTCAACACTTCGAAAGTATGGTTGTAAACATCATTCAACAATTGTGTAAAAGAATGATTTGCCCAGGCCGAGGGTTTGTTTTGCTTAGAGGGATCTGCCCATGAATCACTATAATGAAAATCGATCATAATGCGCATCCCTAAATTTTTGGCACGCAAGGCCATGGCTACGGTTTCGTCTTTGCTACAATGTCCATTTATTTTATCATTCGATGGATTTACCCATACACGCAGGCGAATGGTATTAATCCCTCTATCTTTAAGCAATTGTAAACCGTCTTTCTTAGAACCATCGGTATCGTAAAATTGAAAACCTGTGGCTTCCATTTGAGGTAACCAGCCCACATCCGCACCTTTCGAAAAAGAAAATAATGTAGGCGGAATTACTACAGGCGTTTGTGCTTTGGTACAAGATGAAAATAACATAGATACCAAAAGTATCGAAGAGAACAACAAGGAGATTCTAAAATTTTTCATAAGAAAGTAAAAACAAATTTATCGAATTCAAAAATAGAACAAATCGCATCAATACAATGGCGTAACTAACGGTTTTTTGTGTTTTATATTTATGATCTAAAAATATATATTTTTTGAATTTATTTAGATAATTTAGAATTAGGTATTTTGATTCCTTGAAAGAATTCTTCTAAACTAATATCAAGTAATCTACAAATTTTGATTAGTGTTTTTAGTTCAAAATTCGCACCTGTTTCAAGTCTCCAATAGGCAGAACGACTCATTTCTAAAGCGAAAGCAATATGCTCATAGTTAGTATATCCTTTCTCTTTTCTGAGTTCTTTTAATCGATTTGCGATTGCATTTAACTCATCGGATTTGAGTTTTGTATCTGAATTTTTCATACACAAAACTCATCATTTTGTATTTTTTGAGGTACTCTATAATAGAGTACACTATATTATAGAATTTTTTTTACATTTGATGCTGAATAATTTAAAAAAATGAAAAATGAAAAAAAAATTTACTTTTACTCGCAATGGGCTTGGCATTGACAACCCAAATGATTTTGGCACAAGTGCCTTCTTATGTTCCTACAAACGGATTAGTAAGCTATTGGCCTTTTAATGGGAATACCAATGATGAAAGTGGAAATGGGAATAATGGAGTTGTTGATGGAGCTATTTTGACATCTGATAGAAATGGCATTGCTAATAGTGCATATAATTTTGATGGATTAAGTAGTCATATTAGTGTTTCTAGTTTAAACAATTTACAATATAAGCCAATTTCCTATTCTGTATGGATAAATCCGATTGTATTAAACACAGTTAACTATACACTTGGGGGTGGATTAGTTATTTTAGGCCGTGATTGGTCTGGAAATTATAATCAAGGAGCACTTTTAATATGGGATTACCCGAGCGGTGGTGAGAATAATTCTATTGCATATTATATCGGACAAAGTGTTGGACAAACTAACTATACGCCTTCGTTAAATCAATGGACGTTTATTGTTATGACTTTAGACGGTAATGACACCTTAAATTTTTATGTCAACGGAACACTTGTTAATTCTCAATATTATCCAACAAATTCAACTTTAGATGGGCCATTCAAAATTGGTGGTGGTACTGATGTAGCCATTAATTCAAATAGGTTTTTATTTAATGGCAAACTTGACGATATTGGTATATGGAATCGAGCGTTAACCCAACAAGAAATAACTAATTTATACAACTCTACAAGCACAAGTGAATGCTTAACAATGACAATTAATACAGGTGTTTTAAGTACAACACCTGTTACCTATACAAGTTCTGTGAATATTTATCCAAATCCAGCTAATGACCATATTACTATTGATTGTGGCAACTTAGCAACCGTAACGGGTTGGAGCATTAAAATTACTAATATGCTTGGTCAAGAAGTGTTTAACCAGCCTATGAATACGCAACAATATGTTGTGCCTTTAAATTCATGGACTGGGAAAGGCATGTATTTCGTTAAAATTATAAATGCTCAAAACGAAGTAGTAAATATTAAGAAAATTATTTTGCAATAGATTTGTTAAACGTATAGTATTAAAGGCCTAGATTTTATAATTGCCCCAAAAAAT